>JBKOVW010000245.1:0-18221 GCA_046724095.1 Actinomycetota bacterium
GCTGTGGCCGAGGCGGCTGCAACCGAGGCCCACGCATCGGACCTGACCCCGGCCGCGACCGACGCGACGATGGCCGGCGTGCCGGTCGCGGCGGCGCCCGAGTCGCGCGCGGACGCGAGCTCTGCGCATGCGCCGGCTCGAGCCCTTTCGGCCACGCGCGTGGCGAGCGCGCCGCATGTGCGGCGTCAGACGACGCGCGCGGCGCACGCGCTTCTACCCGCGGGCGACGCGCTGCGCCGCTCGGCACAGCCTCGCGTGCCGCGATCGGTGCCGGTCTCGGCGGCCGACACGCACCGCGCGCGACCAGGCGACGCGGAGGGAGGCGGCCGACGGACGCTGCCCTGGGAGACCGGTCTCGCACTCGTGCCGGTGGCAGCCTGCCTCTGCCTAGCGCGCCGGCGAAAGCGGGTCGACGCCCGACCTATCATGGCTAGAGGTGAACAGCTTCTACATCACGACACCGATTTACTACGTCAACTCGACGCCGCACATCGGCCACGCGTATACGACGATCGCGGCCGACATCCTCACGCGCCATCACAAGCAGCGCGGCGACGCGACCTTCTTCCTCACCGGCACGGACGAGCACGCCTCGAAGGTCTACCGGGTGGCCGAGGAACAGGGCATCGACCCGAAGACGTACGTCGACCAGATCGCCGAGTCCTGGAAAGAGCTGCCTAGGCTCGTCGATGCCGACTACGACTTCTTCATCCGCACGACCGACGATGGGCACAAGCGCTTCGTCCAGGACTTCATCCAGCGGATCTACGACAACGGCTACATCTACCAGGACACGTACGCGGGGCTCTACTGCGTCGGCTGCGAAGCGTTCAAGACGGAGGCCGAGCTTGTCGACGGCAAGTGCCCGGAACACGGCATCGAGCCGGAGTGGATCGAGGAGACGAACTACTTCTTCCGGCTGTCGGCATTCCAGCAGCAGCTGCTCGACCTCTACGACGCCCGTCCTGACTTCGTCCTGCCGCGCTTCCGTTACAACGAGGCGCGCTCGTTCATCGCCGGCGGCCTCCAGGACTTCAGCCTCAGCCGCGCGGGCCAGCCCTGGGGCGTGCCGATCCCGTGGGACGAGACCCAGGTCGTCTACGTCTGGGTCGATGCGCTCATCAACTATCTGAGTGCGCTGACTTACGCGCGCGAGGGCGAGGATCTCCGGGCGCAGTTCTGGCCCGAGGTGCGGCATCTGCTCGGCAAGGACATTCTCCGGTTCCACTGCGTCTTCTGGCCGGCGCTCCTGCTCGCCGCGGGCTACGACGTCCCGAAGCAGCTGTTCGTGCACGGCTTTCTGCAGCTCGACGACCGGAAGATCTCGAAGTCGCTCGGGAACGTGATCGATCCGCTCGACCTCGTCTCCGTCTACGGGAGCGACGCGGTCCGCTTCTGGGCGGTGCGCGCCGTCTCGTTCGGACAGGACGGCAACGTCACGCTCGAGAGCCTGCACGACCGGTACCAGGGCGAGCTGGCGAACGACCTCGGCAACCTTGTCTCGCGCACGACCGCGATGATCGCGCGCTATCGCGACGGGCGGATTCCGCCGCCCGTCGAGGACTCGTCACTTGCAGCTCCGATCGACGCGGTGCGGCGCGACGTGCCGGCACAGCTCGACGCGTTCGACGTGACCGGCGCGGCGGAAACGATCTGGACGCTCGTTCGTGCCCTCAACAAGCACGTCGAGGAAACGCGCCCGTGGGATCTCGCGAAGGACGAGTCCCGCGCGGCGGAGCTCGACCGCGTGCTTTACGAGCTCGCCGACGGTTTGCGCATCGCGACGGTCGCGCTCTCGGCGTTCCTGCCGAGCTCGGCGCCCGAGATCCTGCGGGCGCTCGGCCAGCCCGACGACCTCGCCTGGGAGAACGTCGCGCCGGGTCGTACCGTGCAGGCCGACGGCATCCAGCCCGCGGTACCGCTGTTCCCGCGAGTCGACGCGCCGACCGCAGCGGCGTGATCGACACGCACGCGCACCTCGACGCGCTCGACGATCCAAAGGGCGCGCTCGAACGTGCGCGCGCCGCAGGCGTCGACCGGGTCGTGGCCATCGGCACGGGCGCTGCGTCGGCACGCGCGGCGCTCGCGATCGCGGACGGAGAGCCCGGTGTCGCCGTCGCAGCCGGCGTCCACCCGCACCAGGCCGCCGACGGAGAGCCGCTCGACCGTTTGCTCGACGGCCGCATCGTCGCGGTCGGGGAGATCGGGCTCGACTTCTACCGCGACTACGCGCCGCGCGACACTCAGCGGCGCGTATTCGACCGGCAGCTGCAGCTCGCGGCGGAGCATGGCAAGGCGGTGATCATCCACTCGCGCGCCGCCGACGAGGACACGGCCGCCGCGCTTGCCGGCTTCGACGGCAGCGTAGTCCTGCACTGTTTCTCTTCCCCGGGGCTTTTGCCGGTCGCGCTCGAGCGCGGGTACTACGTCTCGTTCGCCGGCAACGTCACGTATCCGAAGGCGCCGGAGCTGCGCGAGGCCGCGCGCGCCATTCCGCCGGACCGGATCCTCGCCGAGACCGACTGCCCCTACCTCGCGCCCCAGCCCGTGCGCGGCAAGCGGAACGAGCCGGCCTACGTCGTGCACACGATCGCGTCGCTGGCGGAGACGCGCGGCGAGGATCAGGCGGAGCTCGGGCGCCGGATCGAGGAGAACGCGACGGCGGCGTTCGGCCTCGCGTGACCGTTCGCGCCAAGAAGGAGCTCGGGCAGCACTTTCTCGTCGACGAGAACATCCTCGGCGTCATCGGGCGGCTCGCCGAGCTCGAGGCAGACGACGTCGTGCTCGAGATCGGCCCGGGTCTCGGGGTCCTCACGACGTTCCTCGCCGACCGCGTGCAGCAGGTCTACGCCGTCGAGCTCGACATGTCGCTCGGGCCGGAGCTCGTGGAGCGCATCGCGGGCCGGCCGAATGTCGAGCTTCGCTTCGGCGATGCGCTGCGCCTCGACCTCCGGGAAGCGGCGCCGGGCGCGACCAAGCTCGTCGCCAACCTCCCGTACAACGTCGCGACGCCGCTCGTCGTGGAGAGCCTCGACTGTCTCCCCGACGTCGGGCACTGGTGCGTGATGGTGCAGCGTGAGGTGGCCGACCGTTTCTTCGCCGCGCCGTCGACCAAGGCGTACGGCGCCGTGTCCGTGCTCATCCAGCTCGTGGCGGCGCGTACCGGCTTCCATCCGGTGTCGCGCAACGTCTTTCGCCCGCGTCCGAACGTCGAGTCGGCGGTCGTCGCGTTCCGCCGCACCGGCTTGCCGAAGGACTTCGCGCACGTGAAGCGCATCGTCGAGGCGGCGTTCGCGCATCGGCGCAAGAAGCTCGCCAACTCCCTCGAGCTCGCGGGCGTCGACACGACGCGTGCACACATTCCGGACGTGCGCGCCGAGGAGCTGACGCCGGCCGACTTCCTCGCGCTCGCCCAGGAGCTCGCCTGAGACGCGCGCCCGCCGCAGCCAAGATCAACCTGGCGCTCGTCGTCGGTCCGCCGCGGGCGGACGGACGCCACGAGCTCGTGAGCGTCTACCAGCGCATCGGGCTCTCCGATCGGCTTGCCGTCGAGCGCGCCCCGAACGTTCGCGTCGAGGGCTTCGCGGACGACACGCTCGTGCGCCGCGCACTCGAGACCGTCGCCGACGGCAACGGCTTCCGTGCGCAGATCACGAAGCGCATTCCGGTCGCCGCGGGCCTCGGCGGCGGGAGCTCGGATGCTGCGACCGCCCTGCGGCTCGCGAACGGTCTGCGTGACGAGCCGCTGCCCGACGAGGAGGTCTACGCAGCGGCCCGGGGCCTCGGCGCGGACATCCCCTTCTTCCTCGTCGACGGGCCGCAGCTCGGGGCGGGCGACGGCACGGAGCTGTCACCGCTCGACCTGCCCCAGGACTACTGGGTCGTCGTCGTCCTCCCGCGGGGGGCACGGAAGTCGTCGACGGGCGACGTGTTCGCGGCGTTCGATGCGCGCCGCGGAGACCACGGGTACGAGGAACGGCGCGAGAAGCTGCTCATTGCGCTCGAGAGCGTGCGCCGGCCGCGCGACCTCGCTGCGCTGCCGGCGAACGACCTGGCGAGCTCACCGTTCGCGGACGAGCTGCGAGCGCTGGGCGCCTTTCGCGCCGACGTCACCGGCGCCGGCCCTGCCGTCTACGGACTCTTCCTGCACGCTGAGCACGCGCGCGCAGCACAGAGCCGAATGTCCGGCAAAGGGCGGACCTGGCTGACGGCACCAGCGTGGTACCGTTGACACGTGGCCGTAACGCAGCCGATGATCGAGGCGGGCAGCACGCGCGGCGGCCGGTGGTTGCGCGAGCGCCGCTTGAAGCTCGCGATCTGGACGGCCGTGATCGAGGGCATCATCGTCGCCGTCTCGCACGACCTGACGCGCTGGACCGTGCTCGTCATCGGCGTGATCGTGCTCGCCTTCTACATGCTGGCCGGGCGCAATATGAAGTGGGACGTCGGCCGGCACCTCTCGTGGATCGCAGCCGCCTCCCAGGCGATGGCGCTGCTCGTCGTGCTCTTCGCCTTCATTTTCGAATGGATCGCGATCGGGCTCGTCGCCTTGCTCGCGATCGTCGCACTCATTTACCTCTTCGGGGATCGCAGGCACGCCTAGTTCGACCGCTTAGGGCGCCACGTCGCGAACGGGCGGAGCGGTAGGACTTACCCTTCCGAGTGGTGGGGCGTAGCCAAGTGCTGAGGCGCCGCTTGCGGCGACGACCATCAAGGTCGATGTGGCTTGCCACTTCGACCGCCGTCCGACCACGTCGCGAACGGACGGGGCGGTAGGACTTACCCTTCCTGGTGGTGGGGCGTAGCCAAGTGGTAAGGCAGCGGGTTTTGGTCCCGCGATCCCAGGTTCGAATCCTGGCGCCCCAGTTGGCATGAGCGACTTCGCCGCCGTCATCATGGCCGCGGGCCTCGGCACGCGGATGAAGTCCGCGACGCCGAAGCATCTGCACCCGCTCCTCGGACGGCGGCTCATCGACTGGGTCGTCGCTGCGGTCGAGCCGCTCGGCGCCGATCCGCTCGTCCTCGTCGTCGCGCCGGATGCCGTCGGCGCCTTCGAAGGCGCGAACGTCGCGGTGCAGCAGCAGCCGCTCGGAACCGGCGACTCGCTCCGCGCTGCGCGCGAGAGCGTCGGCGACGCGAAGCAGCTGCTCGTCGTCTCCGGCGACCATCCGCGGCTCACCTCTGCTCTTCTGCAACAGCTGGTCGACGAGCATCGCCGCTCCGGCGCCACCGCGACGGTGCTCTCGTTCGAGCCCCCCGACCCGCTCGCGTACGGCCGCATCGTCCGCGGCGGCGACGGCCGGCTCCGTCAGATCGTCGAGAACGCGGACGCCGACGAAGCCCAGAAGGCGCTCCGCGAGGTGAACGCCTCCATCTACGTCTTCGAGACTGAAAGACTGTGGCCCGCCCTCGACCGGATCGAGCCGGTGAACGCGCAGGGCGAGCTCTACCTGACGGACGCGGTGCGCCTGCTGATCGAAGCTGGGGAGGAGGTCGGAGTGTTCAAGGCTCCAGATGCGAACGAGGTCGAAGGGGTCAACACGCGAGCCGAGCTCGCCGACGCCGCCTCTTTCCTACGCGCGCGCGTGAACAAGGATCACATGCTCGCGGGCGTGACGATCGTCGACCCGCAGACCACGTGGATCGAGCCGGACGTCGAGTTGGAGGCCGACTCGACGATTCACCCCTTCACGATCCTGCGCGGGAAGACCCGCGTCGCGGCCGGCGCGGAGGTCGGCCCGCACGTCGTCGCGGTCGACGCCGAGATCGGCCCCGGTGCGCTCGTCGGCCCCTTCGCCTATCTGCGCCCGGGCACGAAGCTCGCCGCCGGCTCGAAGGCCGGCACCTTCGTCGAGATCAAGAACTCCGAGGTCGGAGCCCGCGCGAAGATCCCGCATCTCTCGTACATCGGCGACGCCGAGATCGGCGAGGACACGAACGTCGCCGCCGGCAACATCACCGCGAATTTCCCCCACGAGCCCGGCCGCCCGAAGGGCAGGACGAAGATCGGCCGCAACGTCAGGACCGGGATTCACAATGGCTTCGAAGCCCCGATCGAGATCGGGGACGACGCATGGATTGCGGGCGGGGCGTACATAACAGAAGATGTCCCTCCCGAATCGCTCGCTGGGTTCCCGCCGAAGCAGATCACGAAAGAGGGCTATCTCCGTGGAAAGCGCAACGACTGAGCTGACTCGCCTGCCGGGGCTCGAGGTCGCCGAGACCAAGCCCGAGGTGAAGCCGGAGCACTGGATCGAGGCCGGGCCGTCGAAGCGGCTCATGCTCTTTTCCGGGCGCTCGCACCCGGAGCTGGCGCAGAGGATCGCGGAGAAGCTCGGCATCCAGGTCGGCGACGTCTCGCTACGCACGTTCGCGAGCGGCGAGACGTACTGCCGCTACGAGGAATCCATCCGCGGCGCCGACCTCTTCATCGTGCAGACGAGCTCCCCGCGCGTCGACCAGCACCTGATGGAGCTGCTGATCATGATCGACGCGGCAAAGCTCGCCTCGGCGAAGCGCATCACGGCGGTCTTGCCGCTCTATCCGTACTCGCGGCAGGACAAGAAGTCCCGCCCGCGCGAGCCGATCACGGCGAAGCTCGTCGCCGAGATGATCCAGTCCGCCGGCGCCGACCGCGTGCTGACGATGGATCTCCACGCGGGCCAGGTGCAGGGGTTCTTCGAAGTCCCGGTCGACCACATGACGGCCCTGCCGATGCTCGCCCAGTACTTCCGCGACCTCGGGCTGCCGGAAGAGCTCGTCGCCGTCGCGCCCGACACCGGGCGAACGCGCCTCGCGAGCAAGTTCGCCGAGATGATCGGCGGCGATCTCGCCGTCCTGCAGAAGGACCGCCCGGCGCACAACGTCGCGCACATCACGAACGTGATCGGCGACGTCGACGGCAAGTGCGCCGTCATGACGGACGACATGGTCGACACCGCGGGAACGCTCGTGGCGGGTGCGCAGTTCCTCAAGGACCACGGCGCGAAGAAGGTCTACGCCTGCGCGACGCACGGCATCTTCTCGCCGCCGGCAATCGAGCGGATCGAGGACAGCCCGCTCGACAGCGTCGTCGTCACCGACACGGTTCCGATCGACCCGCTCACGAAGCCCGAGCGCGTAACCGTTCTCACGGTTGCGGACATCCTCGCCGAGACGATTCACAACGTCTTCGCGGACGATTCGGTCTCCGCGATCTTCGGCGACATGAACGCGCTTTTCTAAAGCGTCGTCGGTGACGCCCGACACAGCGAGACGGCGAAGACCTGTCTGACCACACCGGCGACGACGCCGACGACGACGCCGCCGGCCAGCACGAGCGCGAGCAGGAGCTGCGCCGGTCGCGAGTGGACGTCGCCGTTCTTCAGCAGCTCGTAGGCGCCGGCACACAGCAGACCGGGCAGCAACATCGCCGCTTTCAGCGCACCGAGGCCGCCGCTCTCCGCGCGCCAGTTCGTCTTCGCGAGCTCGTACGAGGACCTGCGTGCGTCGCGCGCCCCGGTTCCTTCGAGCGCGATCAGCGGCACGACGAAGAACGTCGCAAAGCTCCATGCGACTTCGGCCGCCTTCGCGGCCCAGCGGAAGCCCTTGATGCTTTCCACGAAGCCGAGCGCCACGTTGAAGAAGATCCCGATGAACGTCAGCGAATAGAGACCGGCGGCGACGAGCGGGACGAAGAAGAGCCACGGGCCGTGCAGCGAGTAAAGCCACGTTCCCTCGTAGACCCAGAAGCCGGCCGTGGCGAGGAAGCAGAACATCGATGCGGCGGGAAACCACAGCAGCGCGCGGTCGTGCTGCACGAGCACCCAGCTCGCGCGCATCAGCCTTGCGCCGTCGCCGATCCCCATCGACGCCATGTGGCGTCAATCGGCTCGAGCGGCCCCAGCCTGTAGGCCGCGTTTCCGAAATCCCTCGCGAGGTAGGACTCCGGCATGCGCGGGCGGGCGCCGGGACTGCTAGTACTCGTCTACGTCGGAGTCGGCGTGGCGATCGCGGCGTCGCATCACTACTTCCAGCACGTCCACGGCTGGCGCGGCGTGCTCTCTGCGATCTTCGCGATCTTCCTCTGGCCGCTGGTTCTGCTCGGGATCGACCTGCACGTAAAGAAGTAGCTACCATTCCGCGCCGAAATGGCCGGCGAACGAGTCAAGCTGCAGGTCAAGGAGCGCGAGCGGCGCGGCTCTGCCGACGCGCGCCGCCTACGTCGTGAGGGGCTCATTCCGGGCGTCCTCTACGGGAACGGCCAGCAGCCGCACGCGATTTGCATCCCCGAGCGCGAGCTGCGACGCGTCTTGACCGGGCAGGGCGGCCTGCACGCGATTCTCGACGTCGTGCTCGAGGGGCAGAAGACGACGCACGCGTCGATTCTCAAGGACTACCAGCAGGATCCGATCCGTGGCCACATCTCCCACGTCGACCTGCAGGAAGTGCGCCTCGACCAGCCGATCCAGGCCGCCGTCAACGTCCAGCTCGTCGGCGAGCCCGCCGGCGCGAAGGAGGGCGGCGTTCTCTCCCAGGTGCAGCGCGAGATCAACGTCGAGGCGCTGCCGATGGAGATTCCCGAGCACATCGACCTGGATGTCTCGGGCATGGCGATCGGCGACGCGCTTCGCCTTGCAGACCTCGCACCGCTGGACGGCGTCACGTACCTCGACAATCCCGAGGAGACGGTGCTCGCGACTGTCACGCTCCCGACCCGCGTCGAGGAGCCGGAGCCTGAGGTCGAAGAGGGTGAGGAGCTGCCCGAGGGCGAGCTTCCCGAGGGCGAAGAGGCGCCCGAGGGTGCGGCCGAAGGCGCCGCCGAGCCTGCCGCCGATGCAGCTTCGGGCGAGCAGGGCGAGCCCGGCACTAACGAGGGCTGAGTGCGCCTCCCCTGGCGTCGAGGCGAACGTGCCTCGTCGCTCGACCTGCTCGTCGTCGGCCTCGGCAATCCGGGCCGCGAGTATGCGCGCCACCGGCACAACGCCGGCTCGATGGTGCTCGACGAGCTGGCGCGGCGGCACGGCGCGTCGTGGAAAGGGAAGTTCTCCGGACAGCTTGCGGAGCTCAGGCTCGACGGCCACCGCGTCGCACTGCTGAAGCCAGAGACCTATATGAACGAGTCCGGCCGCTCGGTCGCCGCGGCCGCGCGCTTCTACAAGCTCGAGCCCGACGCGATCCTCGTCGTCCACGACGAGGGCGACTTCGACCTCGGACGGCTGCAGGCACGCAAGGGCGGCGGGCTTGCCGGGCACAACGGCCTGCGCTCGATCGCACAACAGCTGAAGACCCCCGATTTCATGCGCCTCCGTATCGGCGTCGGCCGGCCCGGGCGCGGCGACCCGCGGCCGCTCGCGGACTATCTGCTGTCGAACTTCACGCCCGACGACGACCCCGAAACCCTGATCGCACGCGCCGCCGATGCCGTTGAGACGCTCGACGCCGAGGGCCTCGACCGGACGCAGGCGAAGTTCAACTGAGCGTCGAGCTTCGCCAGATCTCGAACGAGAACCGCGACGAGGTTGTCGCCTTGCGCGTTGCGGCGGCGCAGGAGCGTTTCGTCGGCACCGTTGCACGTGCGCTCGCCGATGCTCGAGAGATCCCCGAAGCCAAGCCGTGGTACCGCGCGGTCTATGCCGGCGACGAGGCTGTCGGATTCGTGATGTTGAGCTGGGACGTTCCGCCCGAGCCGTCTCGCATCATCGGACCATGGTTCCTCTGGAAGCTGTTGATCGACGAGCACCATCAAGGCCGCGGCTACGGGCGTGAGGTCGTGCGGCGCGTGGCCGACATCGCTGCCGCGAACGGAGCGAGCGAGCTGCTGACGAGCTGTGTCCCCGGCCCCGACGGACCGGAGGGGTTCTACCTGCGGATCGGCTTCACGCCGACCGGCGAATTGGACGAGAACGGCGAGACCGTTCTCGCGCTTGATCTTCGTCCTCAACCCGGCTAGGCGGAGCTACGATCGAACGGCCGAACCCGCCGGTTCGGCGTTTCGTCATGGACCTCCCGATCCTGCATCCGTTCGTCGACGAGCTCCGCGAGAGCGACCGTCTCCGCGCCTTCGCCGAGGCGTTCCCCGCCCCTGCGCGCGTTTCGGAGCCTGCGCTGCCGCTGCTCCTCGCGGCGTTGCACGAGGAGCTCGACCGGCAGCTCGTCGTCCTCGTGCCGGAGGACGCCGACGCGCGCGACCTCGCCGAGGGCGTGGCGTGGTTCGTCGGCGACGAGCGCGTCGCGCTGTTGCCGAGCCGCGGCGTCCAGTGGGGCTCGGGTCTCGATCCGGCGCCGCATCTCGTTGGCGAGCGTGCGCGGGCCCTCGATGTGCTCGCTGCCGGCGGCCTCGTCTGCGCTTCTGCCGCGGCGCTTGCGGAGCCGCTGCCGCCGGCAGACGTCCGGCCCGAGCCGCTCCGTATCGCGGCGGGCGAGGAGGTGAGCCTCGAGCAGCTGTCCGAGTCGCTCGCGCTGGCGGGTTACGAGCGCGTCGAGCGGGCGGACGAGCGCGGGCAGTTCGCGGTGCGTGGCGGGCTCGTCGACGTCTTCCCGACGACCGGCCGGGAGCCGTTGCGCGTCGAGTTCTGGGGCGACGAGATCGAGCAGATGCGCGCCTTCTCGCCGTTCACGCAGCGGGCGCTGCATCCGGTCGAGACGGCCGTGGTGTATCCGGCCGCGGAGCGGCGGCTCGACCTGGTCGATCCCGAGGAGGAAGAGCCGAAGCTCGTCTCCGTGCTGCCGGCCGGGCCGGATCTCGTCTGGGAGACGGACGAGGTGCGCGCCGTCTGGGAGGAGGAGGGCCTCGAGCCGGTTCCGCTCGAGCGGGCTGCACGGCTCGACCAGCTTCCTGCGGGACAGCAGTTCGCGTTCGAGGCGCAGAAGCCGGCGCTCGTCGCGCGAGGGCTCTCCGAGGCGGAGAACGAGCTCAACGCATTCGTGCGTGCAGGCAATCGGGTCGTCGTCGCCTTCCCGCACCTGGGCGAGGCCTTGCGCCAGCAGAACCTGCTTCGCCGCGCCGAGTCGCGCCTGGTCGACGACGGCGAGGCGCTGCCGCGCGAGGCGGAGCTGCTGTTCGCTGTCACGCCTGCGCGCCGCGGGTTCGTCTGGCGCGACCTCGGGCTCGTCCTGCTGCCCGACACCCAGGTCTTCCGGAAGCGGCCGCCGCGCGAGCGGCGCGTCGGCGGGCGCGCGCTGCAGTCGTTTGCCGATCTGCGCACGGGCGACTACGTGGTGCACGAGGACCACGGGATCGGGAAGCTGCACGGCTTCGAGACGAAGGAGGTCGCCGGCGTCACGCGCGACTACCTGTTCCTGGGCTTCCGTGGCGACGACCGCCTCTACGTTCCACACGAGCAGCTCGGCAAGGTCTCGCGCTACATCGGCGCCGATGCCACGGTCCCAGCGCTGTCGAAGCTGGGCGGCAAGGCGTGGGAGAACCTCAAGAACCGCGCGCGCGCGTCGGTTCGCGAGCTCGCCGGCGAGCTGCTCGCGCTGTACGCGCAGCGGCAGCAGGCGCCGGGCGTCGCGTACGACCTCCGGCACGAGTGGCTCGAGCGGCTCGAGGCCGAGTTCCCCTACCGCGAGACCCCCGACCAGCAGGCCGCGATCGAAGCAGTGAAGGAGGACCTCGAGGCGCCGCGGCCCATGGACAGGCTCGTCTGCGGCGACGTCGGCTTCGGCAAGACGGAGGTCGCGATCCGCGCTGCGTTCGCCGTTGCAGTCAACGGCAAGCAGACGCTGATGCTCGCGCCGACGACGATCCTGGCCGAGCAGCACTGGCACACCTTCCGCGCACGCTTCCGAGACTTCCCGCTGCGCGTCGAGATGGTCTCGCGCTTCCGGGCGCCGCGCGACGTGAAGCAGGTGCTCGCCGACTTCCAGGAGGGGAAGGTCGACGTGCTGATCGGTACGCACCGCATCCTCAGCCGCGACGTCATCCCGAAGGAGCTCGGGCTCGTCATCCTCGACGAGGAGCAGCGCTTCGGCGTCGCGCAGAAGGAGCTGCTGCGCTCGCTCAGGCTGGAAGTGGACGTGCTCACGCTCAGCGCGACCCCGATCCCGCGCACGCTCCACATGTCGCTGTCGGGCTTGCGCGACATCTCGATCATCGAGACCCCGCCCGAGGGCCGCCGTCCGATCCGCACGACGGTGGGGGAGTACGACGAGGAGCTGGTGAAGCTCGCCCTCGAGCGTGAGGTGGAGCGCGAGGGGCAGTCCTTCTACCTGCACAACCGCGTCGAGTCGATCGAGGAGGCGGCCGAGAAGCTGCAGCAGCTCGCCCCGAACCTCCGTTTCCTGGTCGCGCACGGGCAGATGCGGGAGCGCGACCTGGAGGAGA
The DNA here is from genome assembly GCA_046724095.1 of Actinomycetota bacterium. Taxonomy (GTDB): domain Bacteria; phylum Actinomycetota; class Thermoleophilia; order Gaiellales; family Gaiellaceae; genus 3-1-20CM-4-69-9. Next base: position 12,308 of record JBKOVW010000245.1, read on the forward strand.
AGATGCACTCGTTCCTGCGCGGAGACGCGGACGTGCTCGTCTCGACGACCATCATCGAGTCGGGCCTCGACATCCCGCAGGCGAACACGTTGATCGTCGAGCGGGCCGACCAGCTCGGCCTGTCGCAGCTGTACCAGATCCGTGGGCGGGTCGGGCGATCCGACGTGACGGCGCACGCGTATCTGTTCTATCCGGACATGTCCGAGTTGACGCCCGAAGCCCGCGCGCGCCTTGCGACGCTCGCCGACCACACCGAGCTCGGCGCCGGCTTCGCGATCGCGATGCGTGACCTGGAGATCCGCGGCGCCGGAAACCTGCTCGGAGACGAGCAGTCGGGCCACGTAGCCGCGCTCGGCTTCGAGCTCTACGTCGAGCTGCTCGCCGAGGCGGTTGCGGAGCTGTCGGGCGAGCGGCGCATCGCCGCGCGGCCGGTCCGCGTCGACGCGCGCGTCGACGCGTACGTGCCGGCCGAGTACATCGAGTCCGAGGCGCTGAAGATCGACCTCCACCGCCGCCTCGCGCTGACCGAGGACGAGGACGAGCTACGGGAGCTGCAGGCCGCGACCGAGGACCGGTTCGGCCCCCTACCGGAGCCCGTCGAGAATCTGTTCCTGATCCAGGAGGCGAAGCTGAAGCTCGCGCGTGTCGGCGCCGACTACCTCGTTTTCCGCGGCGGGAAGGCGAGCGTCGGCCAAATGGTGCTCGGTTCCGCGGAGCTGCGCGACCTCCGTCGCCGCGTCGACACTGCCGTCTACTCCACGGGCAATCGTGAAATTACGTTAAGAGAGGACGGTTTTCCGCAGGCGCTGCGACTGGTCGATGCTATACTGGCCGCGCGCCAGGCAGCGTGAGCAAAACCGCTGCAAATGGCGCATTTTCCATGAGACGACTCGTTCTTTTCGGCTTCGCCTCGCTTGCGCTACTCGCCGCCGCGTGCGGCGGGACCAGCACCGCGACCCTCAGCTCCGACGACGTGGCCGTCGTCGGCGACCACCAGGTCTCGAAGCAGGACTTCCAGCAGCTCATGGCGCGCGCGAAGAAGAGCTACGACCAGCAGAAGCGCGCGTTCCCGAAGGCCGGGACGACCGAGTACGAGCAGCTGAAGGGGCAGGCGATCACGTTCCTCGTCCAGCAGGCCGAGGTCGACGAGCAGGCGAAGAAGCTCGGCGTCGACGTGTCGGACGAGAAGGTCGACAAGGAGATCGCGCGCTACAAGAAGCAGTTCTACGGCGGCAGCGACGCGCGCTACGAGAAGGCGGTCAAGCAGCAGGGCCTGACCGACGAGCAGGCGCGCGAGGCGATCCGCCAGCAGCTGATCTCACAGGCGCTCTTCAAAAAGGTCACGGGCGACGTGAAAGTGTCGGACTCGGACATCAAGGCGTACTACGACACGCACAAGACGCAGTACGTGCAGCCCGAGAGCCGCGACGTGCGCCACATCCTCGTGACGAAGAAGGCGCTTGCGGACAACCTCTACCAGCAGCTGAAGGGCGGCGCGAACTTCGCGAAGCTCGCGAAGCAGTACTCGAAGGATCCCGGCTCAGCCGCGAACGGCGGCAAGCTGACCGTGTCCAAGGGGCAGACCGTCCCGCAGTTCGACAAGGCGGCGTTCAGCCTCAAGACCGGCCAGATCTCCCAGCCCGTGCACACGCAGTACGGCTACCACATCATTCAGGCGCTCTCGGCGATCAAGGCTTCGAAGACGACGTCGCTCGCTCAGGTGCGCGCGTCGATCAAGCAGCAGCTCGAGCAGCAGAAGAAGAACGACCAGATCACCAAGTGGCTCGACGACACGAAGAAGAGCTACTGCAACGGCAAGATCAAGTACCAGATCGGCTACCAGCCGAACCCGGATCCGTGCGCCACGCTCACCGGCGCGACGTCCACCTCGCAGTAGCTTGAGCCTCTCCGAGGCGCTCGTCGATCTGCAGCGGCTGAGGCATCGCTTGCGATGCCGACCAGAGGAGGAGGCCGCGCGGGTTCCCCGCGCGGCCGTTTTGTTTAGACGTGTCGCCGAGTACTGACGGTGTTGGATGAGCCTTGCTGACGCACTGCTGAACCTGCAGGAACTCACAGAGCGGTTGCGTCGCGACGGCCCGTGGGACCGCGAGCAGACGGAGCGCACGATCGTCCCGCACACGGTCGAGGAGGCGTACGAGGTCGCCGACGCGGCGATCGAACGCGACGACGCGAAGCTCGCCGACGAGCTCGGCGACCTGCTCTTCCAGGTCTACTTCCTCTCGCTGCTGCTGCAGGAGCGCGGCTCGGCCAACCTCGAGGAGGTCGCGCGGCTCGTCCACGAGAAGCTCGTGCGGCGCCACCCGCACGTGTTCGGCGACGCCGAGGCGCGGACGGCGGGCCGCGTTCGCGAGCGCTGGGAGGAGATCAAGCGCACGCACGAGGAGCGCGAAGGGATCTTCCACCACGTTCCCGAGTCGTTGCCTGCGCTCCTGTATGCGCGCAAGGTGCAGCGGCGCGCTGCCGCGATCGGGTTCGAGTATCCGGACACCGCCGGCGCGGTCGCGGACCTCGACGACGAGGTGCGCGAGCTGAAGGGCGCGCTCGCAGAAGCCGGAGAGATCGCACCGGAGACGGAGCCGCCGGCCCACGTTTTCGAGGAGATGGGCGACGTGCTCTTCGCCGCCGTGAACGTCGCGCGGCGCCTCAACGTCGACCCGGAGCTGGCACTGCGCGCCATGTCGCGCCGCTTCGTCGAGCGCGTCGAGCGCGCGGAGGAGCGCGCGGCGGCCGAAGGGAAGTCGTTTGCGCAGCTCGAGCTGAACGAGCAGGATCGCTACTTCGATCTCGCCAAGGAGGAGTTCCGATAGCTGCTTCCTCGATTGCCGGCGTGCATGCCCGGCAGATCCTCGACTCGCGCGGGAATCCGACCGTCGAGGTCGAGGTCACGCTCGAATCCGGCGCGTCCGGCCGCGCGGCCGTGCCGTCGGGTGCGTCGACGGGGCAGTTCGAGGCGGTCGAGCTGCGCGACGGCGAGCAGTCCGTCTACGGCGGCAAGAGCGTCCTGCAGGCCGTGCGCAACGTCGAGGGCGAGATCGCGCAGGCCGTTCGCGGCTTCGACGCGGACGATCAGCGGACGCTCGACCTCGAGCTGATCGAGCTCGACGGCACGAAGAACAAGTCGCGGCTAGGCGCGAACGCGATTCTCGGCGTCTCGCTCGCGGCGGCGAAAGCGGGGGCAGCGAATGCAGGCGTCTCGCTGTTCCGCTGGGTCGGCGGCGACGGTGCTCACGTCCTGCCGGTTCCGATGATGAACGTGATCAACGGCGGCGCGCACGCTCAGAACTCGCTCGACCTGCAGGAGTTCATGGTCGTGCCCGCCGGCGCGGAGACGTTCGCCGAGGGTCTGCGGATCGGCGCGGAGGTCTTCCACGCGCTCAAGGAGGTGCTGCACGAGCGCGGCCTTTCGACAGGCGTCGGCGACGAGGGTGGGTTCGCACCGGAGCTCGACTCCACCGATGCGGCGATCGAGGCGATCCTCGAGGCGGCCGAGCGGGCCGGCCACCGCGACCGCGTCGCGATCGCGCTCGACCCGGCGTCGACCGAGCTCTTCCGCGACGGGCGGTACCACTTCGAGCGGCAGGGCGGGACACGCGACGCCGGCGGGATGATCGAGCTGTACGAGGGGCTCGTAGCTCGCTTCCCGATCGTGTCGATCGAGGACGGCCTCGCGGAGGACGACTGGTCGGGATGGGAGGCGCTCACGCGCGAGCTCGGCGGACGGTTGCAGCTCGTCGGCGACGACCTCTTCGTCACCAACGTCGACCGGCTGCAGCGCGGGCTCGACGACGGCGTCGCGAACGCGATCCTGCTGAAGGTGAACCAGATCGGGACGCTGACGGAGACGCTCGACACGATCGAGCTCGCCCGCTCGCACGGGTACGCATGCGTGATGTCGCACCGCTCGGGCGAGACGGAGGACACGACGATCGCCGACCTCGCGGTTGCGACCGGCGTCGGGCAGATCAAGACCGGGGCGCCGTCGCGCACCGACCGCGTCGCGAAGTACAACCAGCTGCTGCGGATCGAGGAGGAGCTCGGTGAGGCCGCGAGGTATCCGGGCTGGTCTGCTTTCTCGAAGACCGCCTGAGCCGCAGCTACATTGACTCCATGGCCTCCGTGAGCCCGAGGCGCACGAAGATCGTCGCGACGATCGGCCCGTCCTGCTCGTCGCCCGAGCGGCTCGACGAGCTCGTTGCCGCCGGGATGGACGCGGCGCGCCTGAACCTCTCGCACGGCACCCACGACGATCATCGAGCGCGCGCGGCGCTCGTCCGCGAGGCGCAGGAGCGCCTAGGCCGCCCGATCGCGCTGATCGGCGACCTGCAGGGGCCGAAGATCCGCGTCGGCGACCTGTCGGCGCCCATGCAGCTCACGACCGGGGAGCGGATCACCGTCGTCGTCGGCGGCGACGAGAAGGACGGCGAGCTCCCGATCGCGCCGGCGGCGATCGGCGAGGTCCTGCGGCCGGGTCACGAGGTGCTGATCGACGACGGGCACGTTCGCCTGCAGGTGGAGGAGGTGGCTGCCGGTCGCGCGCTCTGCGGCATCGTCGTCGGCGGCCCGGTCACGTCCCACAAAGGTGTGAACCTCCCGGGCGTCCCGATCCCGATACCGTCGCTGACGCGCAAGGACCTCGAGGACCTCGAGTTCGCGCTGCAGCTCGGCTGCGACTTCATCGCGCTCTCGTTCGTGCGCTCGGCGGCCGACGTGCGCGACCTGCGGGCGCTGATCGAGCAGGAGGGCTCGACGGCGCACGTGATCGCCAAGATCGAGAAGGCGGAGGCGGTCGACGCGCTCGACGACGTGCTCGCCGAGGCGGACGCCGTGATGGTCGCGCGCGGCGACCTCGGCGTGGAGATCGGGCCGGCGCTCGTCCCGCTCGTGCAGAAACGGATCATCCTGAAGGCGCTCGATCGCGGGAAACCCGTGATCACGGCGACGCAGATGCTCGAGTCGATGATCCATCACCCCGAGCCGACCCGCGCCGAGGCAAGCGACGTCGCAAACGCGATCCTCGACGGCACGTCGGCGGTCATGCTGTCGGGCGAGACGGCGGTCGGCGAGTTCCCGGTGGAGGCGGTGCAGACGATGGACCGCATCGCCCGGGCCGTCGAGCCGAGCCTCAGCTACCGGCACCAGATTCCCGAGGCGACGGAGGACCCGACGATCGGGAACGCGATGTCGAATGCGGCCTGCGACCTTGCCGAGGCGCTCGGTGCATCGGCTCTGCTCGTGCCGACGTTCACGGGACGGACCGCATCGGCGGTCGCGCGCCTGCGGCCGCGGAGGCCCGTCGTCGGGCTGACGCACAAGCGGTGGTCGGTGCAGCAGATGGCGATCGAGTGGGGCGTGACGCCGATCTGGATCCCGGAGGCGGAGAACGTGGAGGATCTCTGGAGCCGCTCGATCGAGGCGGCGAAAACGGCGGGCCTCGTCGAGGCGGGTGACACCGTCGTGATCACCGCCGGCACCGCCGTCAACATCCCCGGCTCCACGAACGTCATCAAGGTCGACGTCGCGTAGAGGGTCCGACCCGCAGGGGTCAGACCCGGGCCGTTGAACTTGCGCCTATGCCTGCGGCCCGCTCGCGTCGGCCACCCACGGCGTCGCTCGTGCGCCGCTGGCTCGCCGTCGTCCTCGTCGCGATGATCGGCTACGCGTACTACCACCCGCTGCGCAGCTGGTTCGCGACGCGCAGCGAGCTGCACGTGCGCGCCGACGACGTCGCGCAGCTGGAGGCGCAGAAGCGGGAGCTCCTCCAGCGCGTCCGCGCGTCCGCGACCCTCGACAACGTCGCGCGCGAGGCGCGGCAGCTCGGCTATATCAGGCCCGGCGAGCACCTCTTCATCGTCAAGGGCATCAAGGCCTGGCAGAAGGCGCACTCTAGGATCGG
>JBKOVW010000156.1:0-2669 GCA_046724095.1 Actinomycetota bacterium
GCCCGGCGGCGGCGTCGGCGCTTCCGTTTCATGACACCACCCGGCTGAAGGTCTCCTATCCCTTGCGCTCGATCAACTCCTTGAACGCGGGCTCATCGCGGATCGGATCGAAGTCCGAATCATCCTGTGCGTAGGAGCGACACCGCTCCGAGCGGTCGATCGCGCGTCCGAGGTGATCGACCGCGTCATTTGTCCGACCCGCGAGGCTCTCGCAACAGGCGAGGTTGTAGAACAGCCCGGCGTACTGCGGATGAGCCTCGACCAGTTGGCGTCCGCGGTCGGCCGCCTCGGCGTACTCGGCTGCCTCGTACAGCGGGTTCAGCGGGGCCCAGAGTTCCCAGCCATCGGGCTCGTACGCCTTTCCCGGGGTGCCGCCGAGCGCGATGACCGTCGTCTCGGGCTCCTCGGCGAACGCCGTCCGCTTCACGCCGGGAGGCGCAAAGACGAGTGTCCCGGGGGCGCAGCCACTCGGTCGCCGTCGAGCTCGAACATCGCTCGCCCGCGGACGACGAGGTACAGCTCCTCGTCGGCGTCGGGCTCGGACTCGTCGTGCTCGTTGATGATCCGGTCTCCCACTTGGGGGGCCGTCCAAGCGTTGACACCGAAGGACGTGATGCCGAAGTGGTGCCTGACAGGTCGAAACGGTTCGCGCCCGTCGGTCAGCTCTTCGATCTCTTCCAGTCGTGCGACTGCGTAGCTCGTCATCCGAGTCCTCCCAGGTCGTACGTCACGTACAGCCGCGACCTCAGTTCGCGGCCTCAGGTACAACATCGCCGTGTCGCAGCCAACCAAGAATGACGTCGAGCAACTGCTCGACGACTGCTGGGGCACGAACCTCCACCAGGGCCCACTCCGCATGCGCGTGGTGACCGTCGACCACTTCACGCAGCTGGCAGTGGCCCGTGGGTACGACGCCTCGGCTGCCGAGCGTCTGGCTGATGCCATCGTCGAGGAACGCGGCGGCACCCGGCACACGGTGCACGACCCCGCGCGCTTCGTGCGGAACCTCGGCAATCGACTCACCGGCCGACCGACAGCCGGCGCCGAATACGTCTGGCAATACCCCCGATCGTGAACATGCGCCGTGAGAGGATCGGTCCGGTTTGGAACTGGCCCTTCATCTGCCACTGATGGAGTTCGGCGACGAGGGGCAGTCGTTCGCGCGTCTTGGCAGCGCAGTCGACCGCGCGCGGGAGTGCGGCTTCGCCGCCGTTTCCGCCAACGACCATTTCGTCTTTCAGACGCCGTGGCTCGACGGCCCGACGGCTCTGGCCGCTGTGATCGACCGATCGGGCGCGATGGAGCTGGCGACAACGATCGCGAATGTCGCACTGCGCGGTCCTGTGCCCCTGGCGAAGACGCTGGCCGCGTTGGACCTCCTCTCCGATGGGCGGGTCATTGCCGGGATCGGACCTGGCTCATCGCAGCGTGACTACGACGCGGTCGGCGTGCCTTACGAGGAGCGGTGGGAGCGGTTCGACGAAGCGGCCGCGATTCTGCGCTCGCTGCTGCAGGGCGACCCGCCGCCCGAGGACTGCCGCCACTACGCTCTGCCCGGCCTTCAGTTGGCACCCGCTGCACGCCGCGTCGGGGGGATCCCGCTGTGGATCGGGAGCTGGGGCTCACCTGCCGGTCTTCGGCGCGTCGCGCGCCTCGGCGACGGATGGCTCGCGTCCGCGTACAACACGACGCCCGACGGCTTCACCGCCGCCAGACAGTCGCTGTCCGAGCAGCTTGCCGCCCGCGGCAGGGATCCCGATCGTTTCCCCAACGCGCTCGCGACGATGTGGACCTGGATCACCGAAGACGCCCGTGACGCCGATCGCGTGCTGCGAGAGGTCCTGGCCCCGATGCTCAGGCGCGATCCGGATGCCCTGAGCGACCAGCTCTGCATCGGACCAGCGGGGCACTGCGCCGAGTTGCTCTCGCGCTACGCGCAGGCGGGCTGCGAGCGCGTGTACCTCTGGCCGCTCGGCGACGAGTCACAGCAGATCGAGCTCGCGGCGACGACCGTGCTCCCAGCCGTCAAGGCGTGAGTCTGGGCGCGCGGCGAGACTTCTGACGCGTCACATCTCCCTCGGCGCCGAAACGCCGAGGAGGCCGAGCGCGCGCGCCAGGACGGACTGCGCGGCGTCGCTGAGCGCCAGGCGGAACGCCTGCTGGTCGGAGCCGACGATCTGGCAGTCGCGGTAGAAGGCCGTGAAGGCCTGGGCGAGCTCGAGCGCGTAGGCGGCGATGCGGTGCGGGGCGCGGCGGTCGGTCGCCTCGCGCACCTCGGCGGGGAACGTGAGCAGTTTCTGGATCAGCGCGCGCTCGGACGGATGGAGCTCACCGCCGCCGGAGATCGAGCGCTCGGCATCGGCGCCGGCTTTGCGCTTGACCGACTCGATCCGCGCGTGGGCGTATTGCACGTAGAAGACGGGGTTCTCGGCGCTCTGCTCGCGCGCCAGGTCGAGGTCGAGGTCCACCGTCGTGTCGTGCGAGCGCGCGATCAGGAACCAGCGCGCCGCGTCGACGCCGATCTCCGCGACGAGCTCGTCGAGGCTGACGAACTCGCCCGAGCGCTTGGACATCGAGGCGCGCTCGCCCTGCTCGACGAGGTGGACGAACTGCATGATGATCAGCTCGAGCCGGTCGCGGTCGCCGCCGAGCGCCTCGAACACCGCCTT
>JBKOVW010000384.1:0-4456 GCA_046724095.1 Actinomycetota bacterium
GCCATCCGTGCGGCGCTTGCGACGTGGCTATCCGTCGCGCCGGAGGCGTCCTTTCGGATCGACCAGCGCCTCGCCGCGGTGAACGTCGTCGACTGGATCGACGGAGTGCCGCTCGTCCGGCTCGTCAACGGCTCCGGGCGAGGCTAGGATTGCTGCCGGCGCTTTCGCGCCGTCTATGAGGGCCTAGGCGACAAGACACCGCTTTCTGTCCCGCCTCGACGGAGGTCCCTCCTTGCTTGCCGCAGCGAACATCACGAAGTACCACGGTCCCCAGCTCGTCCTCAGCGACGTCACGCTGGTCGTGCCGCCCGCCGCCCGGATCGGGCTCGTCGGGCCGAACGGCGTGGGGAAGTCCACGCTGCTTCGGATCCTTGCGGGCCTGGAGGAACCCGACCGCGGCACGGTGCGGCGCACGCCGCCCGGCCTCGCCGTCGACTACCTGCCCCAGGAGGAAGGGCCGCGCGCTGCGTCGGGAGGAGAGGTCGCGCGCGCTCGCCTCGCGGTTTTCCTGCGCCGGCCGCTCGACGTCTTCCTCTTGGACGAGCCGACGAACGACCTCGACTTCGGCGGGCTCGACTGGCTCGAGCGGCAGCTCGGGGCGCTCCAGGGCGCCGTCGTGCTCGTCTCGCACGATCGTGACTTCCTCGATCGCACGGTCTCGCGCATCGTCGAGCTCGACGAGTGGACGCACGGGGCGGCGGAGTTCTCCGGCGCCTGGAGCGAGTACGAGCGCGCACGGTCGAGCGCGCTGCGCCGCCGGCACGAGGCGTACGAGCAGTACGAAACGGAGAAGGCGCGCCTCGAGGAGCAGATGCGGCGCATGCAGCGCTGGGAGGAGCGCGGCTACGGCCAGGGACGCAAGAAGAAGCGGACGAAGGACGTCAAGAAGCGCTACGGCGGACGCATCGAGCGGCTCGAACAGGCCGAGAAGCCGTACGAGCCGTGGGAGCTGCGGATCCCGCTGTCGGCGCGGAGCCGCAGCGGCGAGGTCGTCCTGCGACTCGAGGACGCCGTCGCCGAGCGCCGCTCGTTCACGCTCGGGCCGCTCGACCTGACGCTCGGCTGGGCGGACCGGCTCGCGATCGCCGGCCCGAACGGCAGCGGCAAGTCGACCCTGATCGAGGTCCTCCTCGGCCGGTTGCCGCTGACATCGGGCCGCCTGTCGACCGGCGCCGGCGTCGTGCTCGGCGAGCTGAGCCAGCTGCGCCGCGAGGTCGCGCGCGGGCAGCTGCTGCCGGTCTTCACGCGCGAGTCGGGGCTGAACGACGAAGACGCGCGCACCCTCCTCGCCAAGTTCGGCCTCGGCGCCGACCACGTGCGCCGCGACGCAGCGTCGCTGTCGCCGGGCGAGCGCACTCGGGCGCTCCTCGCGCTGTTTGCCGCGCGCGGAGTCAACTGCCTGATCCTCGACGAGCCGACGAACCACCTCGACGTGCCGGCGATCGAGGAGCTGGAGCGGGCGCTGGAGGCGTTCGACGGCACCGTCGTGCTCGTCACGCACGACCGCCGCTTCCTCGAGGCCTTCCGGGCTACGCAGACGCTGGAGCTGCCACCCAGCCGGGCTCCGGCCGCTCGAGCCGTCCGTCGCTGACGAGCCGGTCGACGAGATCGTCCGGGAACAACCATGTCCAGCTGAACCACCTGCGGACCTCACGCTCGGGTGCCACGACCGCCGCGCGCACCGCCGCAACCGCAAGTGCGTCGATGCCGTCGGCGGCGCTCGGGTCGGGATAGGCCTGGTCGTAGCGGAGCAGCTCGCTCGTGTGGCGGTGGCCGCCGCCCGGCAGGTCCACGCGAACGGTGCGGCTGACGATCGCCCCACAGCGCTCCAGCGGGTAGCGGATCCGCTTCACGTCCTTTGCCTTGAGGCCCAGCTCCGTCTGGAGCTCCTCGGGCGTCGACGGCCCTGCGTCTCCGAGATGTCGCAGCAGCGTCGCCCATTCGTCCTGCTGCTCCATGCGTTCGAGCTCGCTGCGGCAGACAGGATCGACGAGCGCGAGCGTCTCGTCCGTGAAGAGGATCGACTTGCCCCTGTGCACCTTCAGCTCATGGACGTCGCGGCGCTCCGCCAGCTCGAAGTACCACGGGTACTTCGTCGCGGGCCAGCTGCCGAAGCCGCTGCTGCCGGGCGCATAGGGCTCCTCGTGGCACGCTCCGAAGAAGCTCGGCAAGGCCGAGTCGGGCGTCCTGGTCAGCAGGCCGCGGTCGCGCAGGAAGCCGTACGCGTCTTCGAGCGACTCGAGCGCCCTGTCGGGCGTGAGCCGGCAGAGGTAAGCGCGCCGTTCCTCCAGCTCCTGCACGCCCCGTATCCAAACAGGCGCTTTCCGCGTTTTCCCTGCACAACACGCAACTTAGCCTGCGCTTTCCACGAAAGGAGCCGAAAACATGGGTATTGGAGTCAGCCTTGTGCTTGTGGCGGCAGGTGCCATCCTGATCTGGGCCGTGAACGCCTCGGTCAGCGGCATCGAGCTGCACACGATCGGCTGGATCCTGCTCGCGGTCGGCGCCATCGGCGCGCTTCTCTCGCTCATCTTCTGGTCGAGCTGGGGCGGCGTGGGTGGACCCGCGGACGGCGGCCCGCGGCGGCGCGTCGTGCGCGACGACTACTAAGCAGGTCGACCTACCGGTCTGACGCGAGCCCCGCTTCGGCGGGGCTCTTGCGTTACGGGACGCCGATTCGGCCCAGAGGCCAGTAAGTGAAGAAGACCTTCCCGATGATTGCGGAGCGGGGGACGAGCCCCCACACGCGGGAGTCGCATGAGTGGGCGCGGTTGTCGCCCTCCATCAGGTACATGTTCTTGGGGATGCGGCTGAGCGTTCCCGTCGGCGGAATGTCGAGCAGCGTCTTCGTCTGCATGTCGCGGCGGCCCGGCTGGATGTACGGCTCCGACAGGCGTCTGCCGTCGATGTACGTGTAGCCCGCACGCTCGGCCCAGACCTCACCCGGCAGGCCGATGATGCGCTTCACGAAGATGCCGCCCGTGCACTCACGCGTCGCGAGCCTCGGCGCGTGGAAGACGACGATCTCGCCTCGTCCCGGATCGCGGAAGTGGTAGATGAAGCGGTTCGCGAGCACGCGGTCTGAGGAGTCGCCCTCGCAGCCGAACTCGGGCCGCGCGCAGTGCAGGGTCGGCTCCATCGAAGGTGACGGGATCCGGTACGGATTGACGACCCAGGCCTTGACCGCGAGCACGACGAGGACCGCGACCGCGATCGTGACGATCCACTCGACGACGCGACGCCGCACGCAGATTTAGGCCACGGCCGGCGCGAGCTCGCGGCCGATCAGTGCGACCGTGTCGAGATCCTGGTGCGCCAGGTGCTGGAGCATGACGCGCTCGAACCCCATCGCCTCGATCTCCCGCAGCCGCTCGACGACCTGCTCGACCGTGCCGACCGGGCCACGGTCGGCGTAGCGCTCGAGCACATCCTTCGGATCGCGGCCGAAGCGGGCGCCGATCCGCCGTGCCGACTCCTGCACCTCCCGGTCGTTGCGCCCGACGACAAGCGGTGCCATCAGCGAGTAGCGCAACGTGGCGGGATCGCGCCCGCCGCGCTGGCACGCGTCGTCGAGCCGCCGCTTGCGTTCGCGTGCGTCGTCGAACGTCCCGAAGACGCAGTTGTACTCGTCGGCGAACCCGACGGCGGGTCCGGTCGTGCCGGGCTTCGCGCTGCCGCCGACGAGGATCGTCAGGTGGGGACGCTTCAGGCCGGGGGCGTCCTGCAGCCGGTAGTGGTCGCCCGCGAAGTCGACGGTGTCCTTGCGGAAGAGGTCGTGCACGATCTCCAGCTGCTCGGCGAGGCGCGCTACGCGCTCATTCGTCGTGGCGAAGTCGAAACCGTACGCGTCGTGCTCGCGCTGCATCCAGCCCGCACCCATGCCGAGCACGATGCGGCCGCCGGAGATCTCGTCCGCGGTCGCCGCGTTCCGCGCGAGCAGCGACGGGTGGCGGAACGTCACCGGCGAGACGAGCGTGCCGAGCTCGAGCTTCGTCGTCCGCGCGGCGAGCCCGTTGATGGTCGCCCAGGCGTCGAGCACCGGCCTCGACTCGTCGGAGCCCGAGATGTAGTGGTCGGACCGGAACAGCGATTCGACACCGTGCTCTTCGCAGGCATCCGCAAGCGCGACCCAGTCGTCCCAGGTCACGCCCTCCTGGCCCTCGATCATCAGCGCGAGGCGCACGCGCGTGAAGCCTACGTATCCTCGGCGGATGGTCGACCGGTTGATCCTGGAGGAGCTGCGCCGCGGGCCCGCGCACGGCTATGCGATCAGCACGGCGTTCGCGCGTCGGGGGCTCCGCGTCGCCCGGAGCTCGGTCCACACTGCGCTCCGCCGGCTCGAGCGGGACGGCGTCGTCACCGGAAGATGGCAAGACGGCCGGCGGCGACGTGTCTACCGGCTCACGCGAGCCGGAGACGAGGCGCTTCGGCTCAGGCTGCTCGAAGTCCGCAGCTT
>JBKOVW010000067.1:0-3518 GCA_046724095.1 Actinomycetota bacterium
GATGCCCTTGAACCGGACCCGCTTGTACTTTCCGCAGTAGCACTCCCAGTCCCGCTGCGGACCGAAGATCTTCTCGCAGAAGAGTCCGTCCTTCTCGGGCTTGAGCGTGCGGTAGTTGATCGTCTCGGGCTTCTTGACCTCGCCGTGTGACCACTGCCGGATGTCGTCCGCAGTGGCCAGGCCGATGCGCAACTCGTCGAAGAAGTTGACGTCGAGCACTTGGTCTATCCCTCGTATTTCATTGCTCGGATGGTTTCCAGGCCGGCGGGGGCGTCCCTGCGTGACTCGGTCAGGCAGGGACGCACTCCGTCAGATCTCTTCGACGCTGCTGACGCCCTCGTTCGGGCGCCGGGACAGGTCGATGCCGAGTTCTTCCGCGGCCCGGAAGACCTCGTCGTCGGTCTCGCGCATCTCCAGGGCCACGCCGTCGCTGGACAGCACCTCGACGTTGAGGCACAGCGACTGCAGCTCCTTGAGCAGCACCTTGAACGACTCGGGGATTCCCGGCTCCGGGATGTTCTCGCCCTTGACGATGGCCTCGTACACCTTCACGCGGCCAAGGACGTCGTCGGACTTGATGGTGAGCAGCTCCTGCAGGGCGTACGCCGCCCCGTAGGCCTGCATCGCCCAGCACTCCATCTCGCCGAACCGCTGGCCACCGAACTGCGCCTTACCACCCAGCGGCTGCTGCGTGATCATCGAGTACGGGCCGGTCGAACGAGCGTGGATCTTGTCGTCGACCAGGTGGTTCAGCTTCAGGATGTAGACGTAGCCGACCGCGATCGGATCCGGCAGCGGCTCGCCGGAGCGCCCGTCGAAGAGCTGCGCCTTGCCGTCGCCGTTGACCAGCCGCTTACCGTCGCGGTTGACCAGCGTCGACTCGAGCAGGCCCTTGATCTCGTCCTCGCGCGCGCCGTCGAAGACCGGCGTGGCAACGTTGCCGTCCCGGGCGGACTCGTGCGCGTCGATGGCCCGCAGCTGCCGCTTCCAGTCGGCGTCGTCGCCGTCGACCTCCCAGCCCGTCTTGGCGATCCACCCCAGGTGGGTCTCCAGGACCTGGCCGATGTTCATCCGGCTCGGCACGCCGAGTGGGTTGAGCACGATGTCGACCGGGGTGCCGTCCTCGAGGAACGGCATGTCCTCGATCGGGAGGATCTTCGAGATGACGCCCTTGTTGCCGTGCCGGCCGGCGAGCTTGTCGCCGTCCTGGATCTTGCGCTTCTGTGCCACGTAAACGCGGACCAGCTCGTTCACACCTGGGGGCAGCTCGTCGCCGTCCTCACGGGAGAACGTCCGGACGCCGATGACCGTGCCGGTCTCGCCGTGCGGCACCTTCAGCGAGGTGTCCCGGACCTCCCGGGCCTTCTCACCGAAGATCGCGCGCAGCAGCCGCTCCTCCGGGGTCAGCTCCGTCTCGCCCTTGGGCGTGACCTTGCCGACCAGGATGTCGCCGGGCACGACCTCCGCACCGATCCGGATGATTCCGCGCTCGTCCAGGTCGGCGAGCATTTCCTCGCTGACGTTGGGGATGTCGCGGGTGATCTCCTCCGGGCCGAGCTTGGTGTCGCGGGCGTCGACCTCATGCTCCTCGATGTGGATCGAGGTGAGCACGTCCTGCTGTACGAGGCGCTGCGACAGGATGATCGCGTCCTCGTAGTTGTGGCCCTCCCAGCACATGAACGCGACCAGCAGGTTGCGGCCGAGGGCCATCTCCCCGTCGTCGGTGCACGGTCCGTCAGCGATGACCTGGCCGGCCTCGACCCGATCGCCCTCGAACACGACCGGCTTCTGGTTGACGCACGAGCCGGCGTTGCTGCGGCGGAACTTGTGCAGCAGGTAGGTGCGGCGGTGGCCGTCGTCCTGGTGCACCGTCACGTAATCGGCACACAGGTCCTCGACCACGCCGCCGACCTCGGCTACGACCACGTCACCGGCGTCGACCGCGGCGCGGTACTCCATGCCGGTGCCGACCAGCGGCGCCTCTGCCTTGACCAGCGGCACGGCCTGGCGCTGCATGTTCGCACCCATGAGCGCGCGGTTGGCGTCGTCGTGCTCGAGGAACGGGATCATGGCGGTCGCGACCGAGGTCATCTGCCGCGGCGAGACGTCCATGTAGTCGACCTCCGTGCCAGGCACGTAGTCGACCTCACCGCCCTTCCGCCGTACCAGGACCCGGTCCTCGGCGTACGTGCCGTCGCTCTTCAGCGGAGCGTTGGCCTGCGCCTTGATGTACCGGTCCTCCTCGTCGGCGGTCAGGTAGTCCACGTGGTCGGTGACCCGGCCGCTCTCGACCCGCCGGTACGGCGTCTCGATGAAGCCGAACGGGTTGACCCGCGCGAACGTCGACAGCGCACCGATCAGGCCGATGTTCGGGCCTTCCGGCGTCTCGATGGGACACATCCGCCCGTAGTGCGACGTGTGCACGTCACGTACCTCGAAGCCCGCCCGCTCGCGGGACAGACCGCCGGGACCGAGCGCGCTCAGCCGGCGCCGGTGGGTCAGGCCCGCCAGCGGGTTGGTCTGGTCCATGAACTGGGAGAGCTGCGATGTACCGAAGAACTCCTTGATCGCCGCCACGACCGGGCGGATGTTGATCAGGGTCTGCGGCGTGATCGCCTCGACGTCCTGGGTGGTCATGCGCTCGCGGACGACGCGCTCCATCCGGGACAGGCCCACGCGGACCTGGTTCTGGATGAGCTCGCCCACCGTACGCAGGCGCCGGTTGCCGAAGTGGTCGATGTCGTCGGCCTCGTAGCCCTCCTCACCGGCGTGCAGCCGGCAGAGGTACTCCACGGTCTTGACGATGTCTTCCTCGGTGAGCGTGCCACGCACGATCGGCACGTCGATGCCGAGCTTCTTGTTGAACTTGTAGCGGCCGACCTTGGCCACGTCATAGCGCTTGGGGTTGAAGAACAGGTTGTCGAGCAGCGTCTGAGCGTTCTCCCGGGTCGGGGGCTCGCCGGGGCGCAGCTTGCGGTAGATGTCGAGCAGGGCCTCGTCCTGCCCGGCGATGTGGTCCTTCTCGAGCGTGGTCATGAGCAGCTCGGACCAGCCGAACCGCTCCCGGATCTGGTCCGCCGACCAACCGATCGCCTTGAGCAGGACCGTGACGGCCTGCCGGCGCTTGCGGTCGATGCGGACACCGACGGTGTCGCGCTTGTCGATGTCGAACTCCAGCCAGGCACCCCGGCTCGGGATGACCTTGACGCTGGTGAGGTCGCGGTCGGAGGTCTTGTCCGGCTCTTTGGTGAAGTACACGCCCGGCGAGCGGACGAGCTGACTCACCACGACGCGCTCGGTGCCGTTGATGACGAACGTCCCCTTGGGCGTCATCATCGGGAAGTCACCCATGAACACCGTCTGGCTCTTGATCTCGCCAGTGGTGTTGTTGGTGAACTCCGCGGTCACGAACAGCGGTGCGCAGTAGGTCAGGTCCTTCTCCTTGCACTCCTCGATCGAGGCCTTGACCTCGTCGAATCGGGGAGACGAGAAGGACAGCGACATTGTGCCGGAGAAGT
>JBKOVW010000170.1:0-11478 GCA_046724095.1 Actinomycetota bacterium
GCGGGTCAGACTCCGACCTTAGGTACGCCGCTTCGCGGGGAACGTCCGCGGGCTCGGCCCGCGCGCTCCTTGCCGGTCGGCGGTTGTTCTCGTCCGTGCGGCGCGAGCAGGCTTCGCGTGCCCGCGTCGCATCAGTTCGCCGGTACGTAAGCCGCGCTCCGCGCTGGGCTTACGTACCGGCCGCGGTCGTACCGTACTGCTCGCGTTGCTCAGCAGGACTCCATCGCCGGCTCGGCAACGGGCTCTGCGTGTGCGGCCGGCGCGTTCTCACGGATCAGGGTCGCGCCGATCACGGCCGCCGCGGCGGCGAACACCGCGCCGAGCAGGAACGCCAGGTGATAGCCGCCGGTCAGCGCGGCCACCTGGCTGTGGCCTGCGTCGACGAGCGTGCTCGTGCGTGAGGCCGCGGCGCTCGCGAGGACGGCGAGGCCGACGGCGCCGCCCATCATGAACGAGGTGTTGACGACGCCCGACGCGAGGCCCGCCTCGGCGGGATCGACGTCGCCCATCGCCGCCAGCAGCACCGGGTTGAACGCCATGCCCGCGCCGAGCCCGAGCAGGATCATGCTGGGCAGGACGTCGGTGACGAAGCTTCCGTCGACCGGTGCGCGGACGAGCAGCAACAGGCCCGCCGACGCGAGCAGCAGCCCCGTTGCGAGCGGCTTCCTGATCCCGTAGCGCATCACGAGCTTCGCCGACAGGCCGATCGACAGCGCGCCCATGATCAGGTTGCCGGGCAGGAACGCGAGGCCGATCTGCAGCGGGCTGTAACCCAGCACGAGCTGCAGGTACAGCGCGGCCATGAAGAACCACGCGAACATCGCGCCCGACCACAGGACGCCGACGCCGCTTGCGGTCGACAGGTTGCGCAGCCGGAACAGGCGCAGCGGCACGAGCGGGGCGCGCACATGCGACTCGATCGCGAGGAAGACGCCGAACACGACCGCGGCGGCTCCGAGGACGCCGAGCGTGCGCGCCGACGTCCAGCCGTACTGGTTCCCGTTCACGATCGCGTAGACCGCGAGCATCAGCGAGACGGTTACGGTGATCGCGCCGCCCACGTCGAGCCGCCGCTCCGCCGCGACGGGCGGTGCGCCCGGCACGAGCCGCAGCGTCAGCAGGACGACGAGGACGCCGATCGGGAAGTTGACGAGGAAGATCCAGTGCCAGCTGAGCGCGTCGGTCAGGATCCCGCCGAGCAGGACGCCGATGCTCCCGCCGCCGGACGCGACGAACCCGAAGATGCCCATCGCCTTCGCACGCTCGGCCGGCTCGGTGAACAGCCCCATCATCAGCGAGAGCGAGACGGCCGACGCGACGGCCCCGCCGAGGCCCTGCACCGAGCGCGCCGCGACCAGGAACCACTGAGTCGTCGCGAGCCCGCAGGCGAGCGATGCCAGCGTGAACGTCGAGATGCCCGCGATGAACAGCCGGCGGTGCCCAAACAGGTCGCCGAGCCGTCCGCCGAGCAGGAGGAAGCCGCCGTACGTGAGCAGGTAGCCGTTGACGACCCAGGCGAGCGAAGTCTCGGAAAATCCGAGGTCCTCGCGGATCGACGGAAGGGCGACGCCGACGATCGTGACGTCGAGCACGATCATCAAGCTGGCCAGGCAAAGAACGTAGAGCGCAAGCCAGCGCGTGCGGGTGTCCGTGGTATCACTCATCGCTTCCTCCTTGAAATTCGAGATCACGTCCCTTAGACGGAGGCCCATGAGGAAACTCATCGGTAGGCTGGTCGGGTGACCACGGCCGCCCAGTCACCCGAGCTCGAGCGCGAGCTCGAGAGCTATCGCCGGGAGCTGACCGGCTACTGCTACCGGATGCTCGGCTCGGCCTTCGACGCCGAGGACGCGGTGCAGGAGACGATGGTTCGCGCCTGGCGCGGGCTCGACCGGTTCGAGGGCCGCTCGGCGCTGAAGTCCTGGCTGTACCGGATCGCGACGAACGTCTGCCTGGACATGCTCAACGGCAAGGAGCGCCGGATCCGCCCCCTCGAGCTGGGCGATCCCGGCGGCCTCGACAGCCCGCTGACGACGCGCGGCGAGGCCAGCTGGCTCGAGCCGATCCCGGACGGACAGGTCCTGCCCGCGGACGGCGATCCGGCGCAACTCGCGGAGGAGCGCGAGACGCTCAAGCTTGCCTTCGTCGCCGCGCTGCAGCACCTGCCGCCGCAGCAGCGCGCAGTGCTGATCCTGCGGGAGGCACTGCGCTGGCGCGCGAACGAAGTGGCCGAGCTGCTCGAGACGAGCGTCGCCTCGGTGAACAGCTCCCTGCAGCGGGCCCGCGCCTCGCTCGACGCGAGCGAGCTCACGCCGGGCGAGCCGCTCGACCCGCTCGACGAGGAGCAGCAGGCCCTGCTGAAGCGCTACGTCGAGGCGTTCGAGTCCTACGACATGGACGCGATCACGTCGCTGCTGCACGAGGACGCGAAGCAGTCGATGCCGCCGTACGAGATGTGGCTGCTGGGCCGCGAGGACATCCTGCGCTGGTGGACGGGACCGGGCATCGGGTGCGAGGGCTCACGTCTCATTCCGACTGTCGCGAACGGTCTCCCGGCGTTCGGCCAGTACCGCCCGAGCGGGCCCGGCGGCAGCTTCGAGCCGTGGGCGCTGCAAGTGCTCGAGATCTCAGACGGACGGATCGTCGGCTTCACGGCTTTCCTCGACACCGAGCGGCTCTTCCCCCTGTTCGGAATGCCGCCCGTCCTTCCCGAGTAGCACCTCTTCGAGCCCTGCGAACGCGACCAGCTTCTGGAGCTCAGGCGAGGCATGCAGCACGCGGAGACGTACCCCTTGTCGACGGGCGTTGAGATGCGCCCGCGCCAGTGCGCCGACGGTGCCGAGGTCCGCGCAGCGGACGTGGCGCAGATCGCAGTCCACGTGATACAGACTGAGATGCCCGTCAAAACTCATCGTCATGACTGAGCTCACCGACCGCAGGCGCTGGCTCGCCCTCTACGTGTTGTGTCTGGCCGATCTGATGATCGTGCTGGACTCGACGATCGTGAACGTCGCCTTGCCGTCGATCCGCTCCGACCTCGGCTTCTCCGAGGCGTCGCTCGCATGGGTCGTCAACGCGTACCTGCTCACGTTCGGCGGTTTTTTGCTGCTGGCGGGACGCCTCGGAGATCTCTTCGGCCAGAAGCGTGTGTTCCTGTTCGGCATTGCGGAGTTCACGGTCGCGTCGCTCCTCTGCGGGCTCGCGACCTCCCAGACGTTCCTGATCGTCGCGCGCGCAATCCAGGGTCTCGGAGCCGCCGTCGTCTCCGCGATCGCGCTCTCGCTGATCATGATCCTGTTCACCGAGCCGGCGGAGCGCGCCAAGGCGATGGGGATGATCGGCTTCGTGCTCTCGGGCGGCGGCGCCGCCGGCGTGCTGCTCGGCGGCACCCTGACCGACCTGCTGAGCTGGCACTGGATCTTCCTCGTCAACGTGCCGGTCGGCATCGCGGCGGTGCTGCTCTGCCGCGTCCTGCTGCCGCCCGATGCTGCGCTCAAGCGCGGGAGCCTCGACATCGCGGGCGCGATCACGATCACCGCGTCGCTGATGCTGGCGGTCTACGCGATCGTGAACGGCAACCAGAAGGGCTGGACCTCGGGACAGACCCTCGGCATGCTCGGCGCGGCCGTCGTGCTGCTCGCGGTGTTCATCTTCATCGAGACGCGCGCGGCGGCGCCGCTGATGCCGCTCGGCATCTGGAAGATCCGCAACGTGGCGAGCGCGAACATCACCGGCGCACTGCTCGCAGCGGCGATGTTCGCCTGGTTCTTCCTCTCGGCCCTCTACCTCCAGCGAGTGCTGGGCTACAGCGCGCTCGACGTCGGCTTCGCGTTCCTGCCCGCCACGATCCTCTGGGGCGCGTCGTCGTTGCTGTTGTCGGACAAGCTCGTGATGCGCTTCGACATCAAGCCGCCGTTGATCGGCGGGCTTGCGCTGTACCTGCTCGCACTGCTGCTCTTCGCACGCGCTCCCGTCGACGGGAACTACTTCGTCGACATCCTTCCCGGAATGCTCGTGATCGGCATCGGCGGCGGCATCACTTTCAACCCGATCCTGCTCGCGGCGATGAGCGGGGTGCAGCCGAGCGAGGCGGGCCTGGCGTCGGGCGTCGTCAACACATCGTTCATGTTCGGCGGGGCGCTCGGGTTGGCGGTGCTGGCGAGCGCCGCGGCGTCGCGAACGGACAGCCTCACGAGCTCCGGGGACGGGCCGCTCGTGGCGCTGAACGGCGGCTACCACCTGGCGTTCATGATCGGAGCGGCGTTTGCGGTCGCGGCGATGATCGTCGCGGCTGTTCTGATCCGCGCCGAAGCTCCGGCCGCCGCCCACGGCGCCGAGCCGGTGCCGGCAGATGTGCCGCGCGGCTGACCCTGCGAGTCAGCCGCGGGGTAGCTACGCCGCTTCGCGGGCAAACGCGCGCGGGCTGAGCCCGCGCGCTCTTGGTCGGTTGGCGTTTGTCTGTTCCGTGCGGCGCGAGCAGGCTTTCGCGTGCTCGCGTCGCATCGGTTCGCCTGCGCGTAAGACGCGCTGCGCGCGGTCTTACGCTCCGGCTCTGGGCGTGCCTAGGGTCCCGGCGACTAATTTCTGGCGCTGTGGCCGTCTCAATGGACGGATCTGTCAGTCGGAAGAAAGGACGGCCTGATGAAGGACAAGCTCGTGACGTGCCTGTGGTTCGACACCGAGGGCGAGGACGCCGCGCGGTTCTACACGTCGATCTTCACGGACTCCAAGCTCGGTGACATCACGCGCTACGGCTCCGCGGGCCCTCGTGATGAGGGAACCGTGATGACGGTCGGCTTCGAGCTGATGGGGCAGGAGTTCGTCGCGCTCAACGGCGGGCCGAACTACACCTTCAACCAGGCGATCTCGTTCCAGATCATGTGCGACAGCCAGGAAGAGGTCGACCGCTATTGGGAGCAGCTGACCGACGGCGGCGAAGAGGGGCCGTGCGGCTGGCTGACGGACAAGTTCGGCGTGCCGTGGCAGGTCGTCCCGACCGCGCTGCCGCGTCTGCTGCAACAACCCGACGCGGAGAAGTCACAGCGCGTCATGCAGGCCATGATGGGCATGAAGAAGATCGTGATCGACGACCTCGAGCGGGCGGCGGCTGTGTGACGGCGGACGATGCGAGGGCGGTCGTCGCGGCGAACAGGTACATGACGCTTGCCACGGCCGACGCTGGCGGCAGTCCGTGGGCGTCGCCGGTGTGGTTCGCGACCCGCGAGTGCCGCGACTTCGTCTGGGTGTCGCACCCGGACGCGCGCCACTCGCTCAACATCGCCGCGCGTCCGGAGGTCGCGCTCGTCATCTTCGACTCGCACGTAGAGCCCGGCCATGGACAGGCCGTCTACATCTCGGCCCGCGCGCAGGAGCTCGCGGGCGAGGAGGTGGCGCAAGGCCTCGAGCTCTTCTCCGCTGAATGTCTCGCGCAGGGACTGCCGGCCTGGACGCTCGAGCAGGTCGCGCCGGGCGCCCGGCATCGGCTGTATCGAGCGCGCGCCGACGAGCACTTCATGCTCGGCGAACGCGACGAGCGCGTGCCCGTCGCCCTCAAGGGCTGACCCTGCGGGTCAGCCCTTGGCCTGTACGCCGCTTCGCGGGAAACGCGCACGGGCTCAGCCCGTGCGCTTTCTGCTTCTGAGCGGACGTTCCCCTCCGTGCGGTGTGCGCGTGCTGCGCGCGCGCACGTCGCATCAGTTCGCCTCCGCGTAAGACGCGCTGCGCGCGGTCTTACGCTCCGGCCTTGGCCGGCTCTAGCGGCGGAACGTCAGGATCGCGATGCCTTCACCGACCGTCTTCGAGTCGGCGAGCTTGAAGGGCTTCTTGTCCGACGTCTCGCCCCAGAGGCGCTTGCCCGTGCCCAGTAAGACGGGGAAGACCATCAGCCGCAGCTCGTCTACCAGGTCGTGCTCGAGCAGGCCCTGGACGAGTTGCGGGCTGCCGGCGACGAGCATGACGCCGTCGACTTCGTCCTTCGTCTTCGCCACGTCGTCGAGGCTTCTGAGGATCGTGGTGTTCGCCCACTCGGCGTTCTGCAGCGTCGTCGACACCACGTACTTCGGCATGGAGTTCATCTTGTCGGCGAAGCCGGCCTCGTCGGTGCGCTCGGGCCATGCCGCCGCGAACCCCTCGTACGTCCTGCGGCCCAGCAGCTGGGCCTCGGCCTCCATCAGCTCGTCGAGCTTGAACTTGTTGCCCTCGTCGCCGCGGTCGAACTCGAACGTCCAGCCGACGTGCTTGTAGTCTTCGCCGCCGCCGGGGCCTTCGACGACACCGTCGAGCGAGATGAACTCGGTTACCACTATCCGTCCCATGGTGCGAGTATATTCAACCCTGAGGTTGAATAGCAACGATCAGTTGACGCGGACGTTCGCGGCGCTCGCCGACCCCACGCGGCGCGCGATGCTCCGCCGGCTCGCCCGCGGAGAGGCGACCGTGACCGAGCTCGCCGAGCCGTTCCCGGTCACGCTGCAGGCGGTCTCGAAGCACCTCCGTGTGCTCGAGGATGCCGGGCTCGTCGTGCGGCGCCGCGATGCCCAGCTCCGGCCGTCGCGGCTCCGGAGCCGGCCCCTCGAGCGTGCCGCCGACTGGCTCGACTCCGTCTGGGAGGACAGCTTCGACCAGCTCGACCGCCGGTTGCGTCGTGACTGATCCGATCATCGAGATCACGCGGGTGTTCGACGCCCCGCGCGAGCGCGTCTGGCAGGAGTGGACCGAACCGGAGCGTTTCGCCGACTGGTTCGGCGGCGCGGCGGCCGACGTTCCGCTCGACAGCGTGGCGATGGACGTGAAGGCGGGCGGCGCCTGGCGGCTGACGATGTTCGCCGAGCCTGGACGGCGCCGGATCGACTGGCACGGCGAATACCTCGAGGTCGACGAGCCCTCACGGCTCGTCCTGTCGATGTCGGACCAGCCGAAGGCCGAACGTTACGCGCTCGTGACCGTCATCCTCAACGACCTCGGGGGCGGCCGGACAGAGATGCAGTTCCAGCAGTCGGGGCCGCTTCCGCCCGACGTGGTCGACGCGGCAAAGCGCGGCTGGGGCGTGTTCTTCGACCGGATCGACGAGCGCCTGCGAGCCTGACGGCGAGCACGGCGAGCGCTGCGCCGGCCGGCACCACGAGGTAGGCGGACGAGAAGACGGCGACGACGCACACGAGGGCAAGCGAGAGCGCGGCCGCTGCACGCAGACGACCCGCGAGCAGGCGCACAGCCGACGCGAGCGCGAACACGTACACGACGATGAAGCAGGCGGAGGAGGCGCGAATCAGGTCGCTCGTGCTGCTGACGCCGAGGGCCAGCGCTCCGAGGAAGACGGCCGCGAGCGCACCGAGCGCGACCAGCGGGCGGCGCGGGATGCTCCGGTGCGCGTCGCCGCCGATCCAGCGCGGCAGCGTTCGCTCGGCCGCGACCGCTGCGGCGAGCTTCGCGATCGAGCCGGTGTAGACGTTCATCGTCCCCATCGTCAGGGTCACTGCGAGGACGGCTGTCGCGTCACGTCCCGCACCGCCGAAGCCGACCGCCATCAGATCCGCGAGTGGCACCCGCGAGCCGCCGGCGCGCGTCACGATCGTGGCGACTGCGAGCCCGGCGTACAGCACCGTGATGACCGCGAACGCAAGTGCCATGGCGCGGGGCAGCTGGCGCGCCGGATTGCTGAACTCGCCTGCGAGCTGCGCCATCGCCTCCCACCCGATGAACAGCCACATGAGGATGTTCGCCGCGGTGCCGACCGCCCACCACCCGTGCGGCGCGAACGGCGTCCAGTTGTCGGTCGCGCGGGTCGGCAGCGCGACCGCGACCGCGACGCTGACGACGCCGACGAGCACTGCCGATAGGACGAGCTGGAAGCCGGACGACAGCCGCAGGCCGAACGCGTTCGCACCGAAGACGACGGCGTAGGTCGCAAACGCGACGGAGACTGCTGTGCTCGTGCCGGACCCCGTGAGGTCGGCGACGTAATAGCCGCCGATCAGCGCGACGGCAGGGCCGCCGAAGACGCCTGCTGCGAGGAACCACACGCCCGTGAGCGCCGCCGCGGTGTCCCCCAGCCCCTCACGCACGTACGCGGAGACTCCGCCTGCCACGGGCCGCCGGACGCCGAGCGCCGCGAACGTCACGGCCAGAGGTGCGGATAGGACGAGCAGCGCGGCCCACGCCACGATCGAGGCCGGCCCGGCGGCGTGCGCGGCGAGGGCGGGCACGAGCAGGAGGCCGGGGCCGACGAGCGCGCCGATGTACAGGGCGGCGCCGCGCGGAACGGTCAGCATGATTCCGACGCTACCCGCGAAATAGGGCAATTTCCGCCCGCTATTCCTGCTTGGATTGCGGTGTGGCCTCTCCGACCTCGCGGCTGCTGGAGCTGCTCGAGCTCCTCCAGGCCAAGCCGCTCGTCACGGGACGGGATCTCGGCGACCGGCTGGGCGTCGACCGGCGCACGGTGCGTCGCGACGTTGCGACGCTGCAGCGGCTCGGCATTCCCGTCGAGGGCGAGCGCGGGGTCGGCGGCGGCTACCGGCTGCGCCCGGGCTACCGGCTGCCGCCGCTGATGCTGACCGAGGACGAAGCGACCGCGGTCGTGCTCGGGCTCACTGCGGCTCGCCGGCTCGCCCTCGGCGATCCGGACGGGACCGACGGAGCGCTCGCGAAGATCCATCGCGTTCTGCCCGACGTGCTTCGCCGTCGCGTCGAGGCGCTCGAGGCGACACTGGCGTTCAGCGGCAACGCGATCACCGGCGAGCCGCCCGCCGGCGAGACGGTGTTGTTGCTGGCGGAGGCGATCCGGCGCGGCCGCCGGGTGCGCGTTGCGTACCGCTCCTTCGAGGGAGAGCGCACGCGGCGCGAGCTGAGCCCGTACGGGCTCGTCGTCCACGCCGGCCGCTGGTACCTCGCCGCGCACGACCACGGCCGTTCGGCCTTGCGCACGTTCCGCGTCGATCGCATCGGCAGGACAGCGATCGCGGAAGCCTCCGCCGCCGCCCCGCCGGACGGGTTCGACGCCCTCGAGCACGTCAACCGCTCACTGGCGCAGGTGCCGTGGCCGTGGGAGGTCGAGGTGCGCATCGACCTGGCTCTCGAAGACGCCCGGCGCCGCATCCCGGGCACGCTCGGGGAGCTGAGCGAGGAAGACGGCGGGACTGCGCTGCGGATGCGCGTCAGCTCGCTCGACTGGGCCGCGTCGCTGCTCGCCGGTCTCGGCTGCCCCTTCACGGTGCGAGCGCCTGAGGAGCTGCGCGCCAGCGTCGCGGCGCTCTCAGAGCGTCTGGCGGAGTGGTCCCGCGGCTAGGACTGCGCCGCGAGCCATGCCTTTGCAACCCGCTGCTGCGCGCGGGTGAGCCACGCCTCGGCGACGAGGTCGTGGAGCTCGTCCCGCTCGAGCTCGGCCAGTCTCGGAATCCGCAGCAGCACGGCCGGATAGCCGTCGAAGTGGGGCGTCGTGAAGAAGAGGCCGCGATCGTCGGCGAGCAACAGCTCCTTCACGCCGAGATCCGCGACGCGGAACATCAGCACGTCGTCCAGCCGCTCACCCGTCTCGGGATCGACGGCGTCCTTGCGGCGTCCGCGATGGACGACGTACAGCTTCCCGTGCACGTAGTACTCGGGCCGCCCGTCCTCGGAAAGCTCTTTCGTCGTCTGCGGCAGCGACAGCGCGAGCTCGTCGAGGTCGGCCATCGTCGCCATGCGGCTCAGCTCGTCTTGTACGGCGCGCAGCTCGGTTCGTGCTTCTCGGCGAGCTTGAGCAGCAAACCGTGGAGCTGCTCGCGCTCGGCTGCGTCGAGCGGCTCGAGGAAATCGTCCTCCAGCTCGCGTGCGAGCGTGCGCAGCCGGCGCAGCTTGTGCTTGCCGCCGGCAGTCATCTGGACGAGGTGCCGGCGGCGGTCATTGGGGTCGCGCCGCCGTTCGATCAGCCCGCGTTCCTCGAGCTCGTCGAGCAGGCCGACGAGTTGGCCGCGGTCATAGCCGAGTGCATCGGCGATCGCGCCCTGTGTCTCGTGGCCGCCCTCCTCGAGGGCGAGCAGGATGGCGTAGTGGTACGGGTGGACGTCCTCGCGCTCGTAGGCCGCCATTCCGCGTTCCTTCGCAGCGAACCCGAGCCGCTTGAGCAGGAACGTCGTCGAGGAGACCAGTTCCTCGGGAAGCTTTTGCCGGATCGCAACGTTCATTCCAAGAAATAAGGTAGCGAACTCAATCGTTGATGTGCTATAAGGTTGAGTATGACAACGATTGTGGAGGTCAATACGTGATTGCCGAAACGAACCGCCGCTGGAGCGCTCTCGCGCTGATCGTCACGGCTCAGTTCATGGTCATCCTCGACGTGGCGATCGTGAACGTCGCGCTGCCGTCGATCAAATCCGACCTGCATTTCTCGGAGACGAACCTCCAGTGGGTGATCTCCGCCTACGCGATCCTCTTCGGCGGCGCGCTGCTGCTCGGCGGCCGGCTCGGCGACCTGCTCGGACGGCGTCGGCTGTTCATGACCGGCCTGGCGCTCTTCGCTGCGAGCTCGCTGCTCTGCGGCCTCGCCTGGTCCGAGGGGTCGCTGATCGCGTTCCGCGCCGTGCAGGGGCTCGGCGGTGCGCTGCTCGCACCGGCCGCTCTCTCCCTGCTCATGACGATCTTCGAGGAGGGCCGCGAGCGCAACCTCGCCCTCGGCATCTACGGCGCAGCGTCCGGCAGCGGCGCCGCAGTCGGCGTCCTGCTCGGCGGCGTTCTGACCTCCTACCTGAGCTGGTCGTGGATCTTCTTCATCAATGTTCCCGTCGGCATTGCCGCGATCGCGCTCGCGCCGGTCCTCTTGCAGGAGAGCCGCGCCGAGCTCGCGCATCGCCACTTCGACCTTCCCGGGGCCGCCTCGATCACTGCCGGCCTGATGCTGCTCGTCTACGCGACGACACGCGCGACGACCGACGGCTGGGGCGCGACCTCGACGCTTGCGCTGTTCGCCGGCTCCGTTGCGCTGGTGCTCGCGTTCGTGGCGATCGAGCTGCGCTCGCGCTCGCCGCTGCTGCCGTTGCGGATCTTCCGGTCCCGCACGCTGACCGCGGCGAACGTCGCGATGGCGATCGTCGGAGCCGTTGCGTTCTCCGAGTTCTTCCTCCTGACGCTGTACCTGCAGGACGTCCTGCACTACTCCGCAGTCCAGAGCGGCGCCGCGTTCAGCGCCTTTGCGATCTCCGTCGTCGTGATGTCGAACGTCGCTCAGGCCGTCGTCGGCCGACTCGGCGTGCGCACGACCCTGACGCTCGGGCTGGTTGCGTCCGCCGTCTCCGTCGCCGCGCTGACCGGCCTTTCCGTCGAAGGCCGCTATTTCTGGGACCTCTTCCCGTGGTTCGTGCTCGGCGGCGCCGGCATGGGCTTCTCGTTCGTCCCCGTGACGATCGCGAGCCTCACCGGCGTCGAGCGCTCCGACGCAGGCGTCGCGTCCGGCCTGATCAACACGAGCCGCCAGATCGGCGGCGCGATCGGCATCGCCGCAGT
>JBKOVW010000415.1:0-14252 GCA_046724095.1 Actinomycetota bacterium
GGTTGCTGATGAGCTGTCCGAGCGCTGCGGTCAGGAGAAAGAGACCGGCCAAGAGCGCGTAGGGGCTGCTCTGGCCGACCACGTCGACGAGCGCGTCCGCGAGGTCTCGCGCGGCGCCGGTCTCGATCATCGCCGTCGACAGCGGGATCATTCCGGCGACCAGAATCACCGTCGTCCACGAGATTCCGCGATAGGCCTCCTCGATCGAGAGAACGCCGCTGAGCACGAGCGCTCCCGCCGCCAGCAATCCTCCTACGGCAGGTGGCACGGCACCCGTCGCGAGCAGAACGACCATGGCCGCCAGGACGACGAGCGCACGCTTCGCGCCCGGCCCGAGCGGGACCGCCTGGCGTCGGACCAGCTCGGGGTCGTCGACGAGAAGGACTGCCGGATCGTCGAGATGGTGCTCGAGCGCTCCCCACGTTCCCTGCAGCAGGAGCGTGTCTCCCACGGCGAGCACGGTCTCGCCCGTGAGCTCCTCCTCCCGGCGTTGAACCGCGACGACGACGAGCTCTCCGCTGTCGGTGACCATCCCTGGGAAGGCGACGTCGCCGACAAGCGGCGACCGTGGCGGAACGATCACCTCGGCCAATCCGGAGTAGCGCGTCAGGAGGCCCTCATCGGAAGCAAGGGCATACTGCTCGACGAGCGTGCGAGCGTGGTCGGAGAAGTCCTTCGAGCTCGAGCGGGCGCTCCGTCGCGGCAGCAGGCGTTCACCGAAGAGCAGCACGACGACGATCGTCCCCGCGACGATCGGGATTCCGGCGAGCGCAAACGAGAAGTAGCCGAAGCTGCCGACACCGGCATCGTGGGCGTATTCGGACGCGATCACGTTGACGGGCGACCCCGTGAGCGCAAGCAGCGAGCCCGCGTGCGCGCCGAACGCGAGCGGCAGCAGCAGCTGGGAGGCCGGCAGCCGCAGGCGGACCGCAGTGAGGACGATCACCGGCAACAGGGCGGCGACAGCGCCGTTGACGCTGATCACCGCGGTCACCAAAGCGACGAGCACGAGCATCGCGCCGAGCAAGCGGCCACGACTTTCTCCGACCCGGCTGATCAGCTCCTGGCCGGCCCAGGCGGTGACGCCGGTCGCGTCGAGGCTCTCGCTGACCACGAACAACGAAGCGATGAAGAGCACGATTGGATCGCCGAAGCCGGCCAGGGCCTGATTCAGGTCGAGCACGCCCGTCGCCCAGAGCGAGAGCGCTGTCGCGATCGCGACGACGGCGACCGGGAGGCGGTCCAGCACGAAGACGACGACGACGGCCGCGATCACGAGGAAGGTGATGGTCGTGTCGCTCACGGCGTCTGGCGCGCCTTCAGACGCAGGCGCGTTCTAGATGCGCACGGACGAACCGGGCCCGAGCGGGATGCCGATCAGGTACCAGGCGACGAAGAACAGGATCCAGCCGATCGAGAGGATGACGACGTAGGGCAGCATCAGCGACACGACCGTGCCGATGCCGGCGTCCTTCCTGTAGCGCTGGGCGAAGACGACGATCAGCGGGAAGTACGCCATCAGCGGCGTGAGCACGTTGAACGGAGAGTCTCCGACGCGGTACGCGGCGAGCACCGTCTGCGGCGCGACGCCGAGCCGGATGAAGAGCGGGATGAAGATCGGCGCGAGCAGCGCCCACTTCGCGATCGCCGCCGGGATGATCAGGTCGACGATGAAGGTGAGGATGATCAGGCCGATCAGCAGCCACACCGCGCGGACGTTCATGTCCTCGAGCACGTCGCCGAGCTTGACGGCGAGCACCTCGGCGATGTTGCTGAAGTTGAAGTAGGCGATGAACTGCGCGATCAGCAGGAAGAGGAAGAGCAGGCTCGCGAGCGTCGCCCACGACTTCGTGATCGAGTCGATCACCTCTTCCTTCGTCCGGATCGTCCTCGCGCCCCGGCCGAACGCCAAGCCTGCCACTAAGAAAACGATCGTGATGATCACGATCAGGCTGTTCATGAAGGGCGAGTCGCCGATGATCTTCCCGGTGTCCGGGTTGCGGAGTGGCGCACCCGGGATCGCCGTCAACAGAGCGATCCCGACGAGAACGGCGGCGGTCGCCCAGAACGCGAAGCGCAGGCCGCGCGCCTCCGCCTCGGGCGAGACGTCGGGGCCCTCGTCCGCTGTCTGCGGGCCTGCTCCCGCCTCGGCCGGGTCCCACTTGCCGAGGCGGTTCTCGACGAACCTTGCCGTCACGAACGTCAGGAGGAGCGTGACGAAGATCGTCGAGCCGATGCCGAAGTAGAGGTTCGCGGCCAGGTCGATGTGCTGGCTGTTCGATCCGGCGGCGTCGTTCGTGATCTCGGTGAGGACGCCGTCGAGCGGCGTGATCAGGAAATTGACGCCGAAGCCCGCCGCCACGCCGGCAAACGCCGCGGCGATCCCGGCTAACGGATTTCGGCCTACGCTCTTGAACGCGGCCCCTCCGAGCGGGATCAACACGAGGTAGCCGGCATCCGAGGCGATGCTCGAGAGGACGCCGAGCAGGACGATGATTAACGTCAACGTGCCGCGCGAGGAGACCCCGACGAGCTTGCGGATCAGCGCCCCGATCAAGCCGGCCGCCTCCGCGAGGCCGACGCCGATCATGACCACGAGGATGATCGTCACCGCGGAGAAGTTGCGGAAGTTGTCGACGAACGACGTGAAGAGGTAACTCACGCCGGCACCGGTCAGCAGGCCCTTGACCTTCGCCGTCTCCGTCGCGACGTGGTACTGGTTCGGGGGCTCCGACTCGGTGGGGCCTACGTCGCTCGGCTCGACCGAGCCGCCGTAGAACGTTTCCTCGGTCGGAACGTTCGGCGGCTTCACGACCTCGAACGTGGCCTTGACGTCGAACCAGTAGAGGACCTGCGAGATCACGATCACTCCGACGCAGAGCCAAAGAAAGAGAATCGCGGGGTGCGGCATCTTGTTGCCGGCACGCTCCACGCCGTCGAGCAACCGCTCGAGGAAGGTGTGGTCGGCCGCCTGTGCCGGCGCCTCAGGGACGGCGGCGCCGCTCACGAGCTGTTACCGCTGACCTGCGAGGCAAACTCTCCGAAGAAGAGGGCCTCGGCGCAGACGGCCTTTTCGAACTCGTCGATCAGCACACGTTCGTTGGGAGCGTGGATGTTGGCGAACCCGTCCGTGGTCCCGATCAGCAACATCTCGGCCGCGGGCACTGCCTCCTGGAGGGCGTTCACGAGCGGAATCGAGCCGCCCGATGCGAACGTCACTGCCTCGCTCCCCCAGGCGCCGGCGAGCGCCGCGCGAGCGGCGTCGTAGCCCGGCCCGGACGTTGCCGCCGCGTAGCCCTTGCCGGTCTCCGCGGCGTGCACGGTCAACCGCACGCCGAACGGCTCCATCTCCTCGAGGTGCTGGATCAACGCGTTCTGGGCCTCGACCGGGTCCTGCTCCGGGTGCACGCGCAGGCTGAGCTTCGCGCGCGCGTACGGGACCACCGCGTTGACCGCCTTGTCGACCGGCAGCACGTCGATCCCTGTCACCGTGAGAGCGGGCCCTGTCCAGATGCGCTCCCCCAGGCCCCCCGTCCCGATGAATGGGACGTCAGGCTCCACCTCGGCGAGCTCGCGGAACTCTTCGTCGCTGTACGAGGCACCGGTCCACTCCTCTCGGCGGAGACCTGGGACGGCGACGTTGCCGTGCTCGTCGTGCAGCGCGGCGATCGCACGCAGCAGCGACAGCAGCGCGTCCGGCGCGGCGCCGCCGAACTGGCCGCTGTGCTTCGGGCCTGCGAGCGTTCGCACCTCGACGGTGACCATCGCCATCCCTCGCAGCGCGACCGTGAGCGTCGGCACGCCGGGACGGAAACTGCCCATGTCGCCGATCACCATCGCGTCGGCCGCGAACAGCTCGGGCCGCGAGGGCGGGAAGGTGGAGAATGCGCTGCCCACCTCCTCCATCCCCTCGATCACGACCTTGATCCCCACCGGCGGCCGGCGGTCCCAGGCACGTAGCGCCCCGACGTGCATCAGGATGTTGGACTTCGTGTCGGCCGCGCCGCGGCCGTAGATCGCGCCGTCCCGCTCGGTGGCCTCGAACGGCGGTGACTCCCACTTCGACTCGTCCCCTACCGGCACGACGTCGTAGTGGCTGTAGAGCAACACAGTCGGCGCTCCGTCCGGGGCGGGGATCTCTCCCATGAGCACCGGCGCGGTCCCGGGTAACAGCAACGGGTCGAGGATCGTGACGCCAGCGTCGTGAAACAGCTCGGCCGTCGCGTCGTACGCCTCGTGCAGCTGCGCGTGCGTCTCCTCGGGATAGTTCGGACCGGAGATGGAAGGGATCGCGACGAGCCGGGACAGATCGGCCTTGAGCTGCGGCATGAGCGACTCGACGACGTCCGCCGACATCGACCCAGGATCTCGCGTGCCCGCCTCGGGCACCATCACCCTTGCGGGATGATCTCACGCCGATGAGCGCGTCCGACGACGTGCGCGCATGGGAGCGGCCGCTACGCCGGGTCACGTGGAGGACCGTGATCCAACTCGGCGTCTTCGTCCTCGGCACGATCGCGGTTCTGAGGTTCGTCGGCAACATCGACTTCGACGAGGTCGGCGACGATCTTGCGGGTGCCAATTGGGCCTGGGTCCTGCTCGCATTCCTCGCCGCGCAGCTCCCCCGGCTCACACAGGCGCTCTCCGCCAAGGGCTCGATCGCCGCAGACATTCCGTACGGCCCGCTCTACGTGCTGCAGCTCGCGACGTCGTACCTGAACCTGGCGCTTCCCTCGGGCCTCGCGAGGATGACGGTGATCGTCCGCTTCTTCCAGCGCCAGGACCTGCCGGGAGCCTCGGCCGTGACTGCCGGTGCGATCGACTCGTTCGCCGGCAACGTGCTGCAGGCCGTCCTCGTCGCCGCCCTCGCGCTCTTCACGAGCGCCGACGTCTTGCCTCAGCTCTCCGCCCCGAGTGGCGACTCGCGCACGCTCCTCTGGATCGTCCTCGGCCTCGCGGTCGCAACTGTTCTGGTCACAGGGCTGGTCGCCCGCATCCGACGCTCGCTCGTCGACCGCGTGCGCGTGTGGTGGCCGCAGGTGAAGACGGCACTCGGCGCTCTGCGCAGATCAAACCGGCTCGCACTGCTGATCGGTGGGAGCCTTGCCACCGAGCTTCTCTTCGCGACCGCTCTGGGTCTGATGGCGCGGGCGTTTGGCTACCACGTCGCGCTGAGCGAGCTGATCCTGATCAACTCGGGCGCGTCTCTGCTCTCGAGCTTCATCCCGGTGCCCGGCGGGATCGGCGTCGTGGAGCTCTCGCTGGAGGTCGGGCTGATCTCCGCCGGCATGACGCCGTCGGCCGCGACCGCCGCCATTCTCCTCTACCGCCTGGCCACCTTCTTTCTCCCGCCCCTGTGGGGGTTCGTCGCGTTTCGCTGGCTGCAGCGGAAGGGCTACCTCTAGGGCTCAGCCTTCGAGCAGGAACACGCCTGTCTCGGCGCGCGTCAGGCGCAGGAGCTGGCGCGGACCGAGACCGAGAACGTGACGCGGCGAGCCCGCCTCGAGCCAGACGCGGCGCAATGCGAGCAGCGACCGATCGACGAGCACCCGCGTCCCCTGGTACGGGAACGGGCGGTCTTCGACGCGCCGAAGCTCCGTGCAACCGGCGCGCCGGGCGAGCCGCGAACGGTCGACGTCGCGGTCGTCGGGCAGCAGCGCCACGATCGTCCATCCGTCACAGTCGAAGGTCTCTGCGCGAGCGACCGGCCCTGGCGCCGAGCTCACTCCTTCGGCGAGCTCCTCGAGCTGGCCGACAGCCTCGGACTCGCGGAGGAAGGCTGCGATCCGCTCGACCTGCTCGGGCCACATCAGCGCAACGAGATGAAGCGCGCGTCCTCGAACTCGCCGTGCAGCCGTTCGACGAGCTCGGGCGGCGCCGGGGTGTCGATCGACAGCGCCATCAGCGCCTGGCCGCCGCGGCGCGTGCGCGAGACCGTCATGTTCGCGATGTTCACGCCGGCCTCGCCGAACAGGGTGCCGACGCGCCCGATCACGCCGGGCACGTCGTCGTACCGGAAGAACACGAGCAGCGGTGCGAGCTCCATGTCGAGCTCGAATCCGAGCGCGCTCACCAGCCACTGGCGGTTGTCGTTGCCGATCGTCGTGCCGGCGACGCGGAGCGCCCGGCCCTCGGAGACCGCTTCGACGCGCACGAGGTTCGTGAAGTCGCGCGACGAGCGGCTGCGCTCCTCGCGCACGTCCACCCCGCGCTCCGCTGCGATCACCGGTGCGTTGACGTAGTTCACGGGTTGATCCGATCGTCCCTGGAAGGCGCCGTTCAGCGCGGCGACGGTCAGCAGGCGGGTGTCGTACTGCGCGAGCGAGCCGAAGTACGTCAGGCGCAGCTCGTCGACGCGCCCCTCAGCGAGCTCCATCGCCAGGCGTCCGAGCTTCGCGGCGAGCGGGATGTACGCGCCGAGAACCTCGAGGTCCTCTGCACCGATCACCGGGATGTTCACGGCGTTCGTGACCAGCCCGCCCTCGAGAGCCGCCGCGACCTGCTCCGCGATGATCACGCCCGCGCGATCCTGCGCTTCTTCCGTCGACGCGGCGAGGTGCGGCGTCGCGACGACGTTGTCCAGCTCCAGCAGCGGGCCCGAGTATGGCTCGGACGAGTACACGTCGAGGGCAGCGCCCGCGACCTTTCCCGACCGCAGCGCCTCGAGCAGCGCATCCTCGTCGACGAGCTCGCCGCGCGCCGCGTTGACGATCCGCACGCCGTCGCGCATCTTCGCGAGCGCCTGCGCGTCGACGCCGCGGCGCGTCTCGTCGGTGAGCGGCAGGTGCAGGGTGAGGAACTCGGCCGCGGCGTAGACGTCGTCGACGCTCTCGACGCGCTCCACCCCCAGCTCGCGAAAGCGCTCGGGCGCGACGAACGGGTCGTACGCGACGACGCGCATCCCGAGCCCGGCCGCGCGGCGCGCCACCTGCTGGCCGATGCGGCCGAAGCCGAGCACCCCGAGTGTCTTGTCGGCGAGCTCGATGCCGCCGTATTTCTTGCGGTCCCAACGGCCCTGCTTGAGCGCGGCGTGCGCCTGCGGGATGTTCCGGGCGAGCGCCGTCAGCAGCCCGACCGTGTGCTCGGCGGCGGAGACGACGGTCGACTCCGGCGCGTTCGCGACGACGATGCCGCGCCGCGTAGCGGCGTCGACGTCGACGTTGTCGATCCCGACGCCCGCACGGCCGATCACCTTCAGCCGGACCCCGCGGTCGATCAGGTCCGACGTCAGCTTCGTCGCCGAACGGATGACGATGCCGTCGTAGCGTCCGATCGTCTCGGCGAGGTCGGAGTCGCCGTCGACGTCGACGTCGAACCCGCGCTCGCGGAGAAGGCGGACCCCGGCCTCGGCGATCTCTTCTCGGACGAGGACGGCGGTCAAACGCGGGAGTGCTCTGCCCAGGCGTCGAGCGCACGCGTCACCGCGACGCCTCGCTCGATCTCCGCACCGGCGTCGACGAGCGCGAGCTCGACGGCGGCGAGCGCGGTGGTGATGTCGAAGACGTCGAACCAGCCGATGTGGCCGATCCGGAAGATCTTGCCCTTGAGGTCGCCCTGACCGTTCGCGATCGTGATGCCGAAGCGGTCGCGCAGTGTCGAGACGACCTCGGTCGCGTCGACGCCCTCGGGCGCGCGGATCGCGGTGACGACGGCGGAGCGCTCCTCGTCCGGTGAGAACAGCTCGAGGCCCATGGCCTTCGCTCCCTCGCGGCAGGCCCGTCCGAGGCGCGCGTGCCGGTCGAACGCCGCGTCGAGGCCTTCGTCGAGCAGCAGCCCGAGCGCGACGTCGAGCGCGCGCACGATGGACACCGCTGGCGTGAACGGCGCGTCGAGCTTCGCCTGCGCCTTGCGCGTCCGCTCCCAGTCGAGCGTGTAGCGCGGAGACGTGGAGCGCGCGGCGGTCTCGAGCGCTGCAGGCGAGACGGAGACGAACGCCACGCCGGGCGGGGTCATCAATGCCTTCTGCGAGCCCGAGACGACGACGTCGAGCTCCCAAGCATCGGTCTCCAGCGGTACGGCGCCGAGGCTCGAGACGGCGTCGACGACGACCAGCGCCCCCGCCTCTTTCGCGACCGCTGCGAGCGCCTGCACGTCGCAGACGACGCCGGTCGACGTCTCGGAGTGGGTCAGGTACACCACCCGCACGTCGCCGGCCTCGGCGAGCGCGGAACGAAGGTCCTCGGGCTCCGGCGTCTCGCCCCAATCCAGCTTCACGTGCACGAGGTCGGCGCCGAACGCCCTGGCCATGCCGGCCCACCGCTCGCCGAAGTTGCCGGCCGACAGCACGAGCTGGCGGTCCCCGGCCGAGGTCAGGTTCGCCACGGCGGACTCGAAGGCGCCCGTTCCCGAGGTCGTGTACATCAAGACGTCGTGCCGGGTGCGGTAGACCTCGGCGAGGCGAGCGAGGCACCGCTCGTACACGTCGCGGTAGTCGCGCGCGCGGTGATGGATGACGGGCTCTGCGAGCGCTGAGAGGACCTGGGGCGGGACGGGCGTCGGCCCTGGAGTGAAGAGGTACTGCTTTTCCGCCATGTGACCTGAGACTAGCGGGGTCTCTGGCTGCCGAGGCCTTCGCTGCCTCGTGGCAATTTACCCATGTTTGCTAACCAGACACTCCGGAGACCGTCCTATCCTCTGAAAACCAGCGCTGCGCGACTGCGGCACAGTCCAGACGCGGTGCGGATCCGGGGGGATCTTCCGTATGCGGCACAAGCTCACAGTCCTATTGGCCTGCGGGTGCGCTCTTGGCGCGCTCGTTTGCGCAGCGACCCTTCAGGCCGATCCGGGCCCGGCTCCCGAGCCGACCACCACGACGACGGCGACTACGACGATCGCGGCGAAGCCCGCGCCGGATCTCGATCTGATCGGCCGGCTGATCCAGCGGCACCGTCAGGACGTGTGGCGCTGGCAGCGCGTGATGGGCCGTCCGCTGACGCGCTCACTGGCGAACACGCCCGCCGATCCGCAGATGCGCGTGGTCGCATGGCACCAGCTCGCCGTCCAGATGCATCGAAGTGCGTTGAATGTCCCGCATCGCGCCGCCTGGCTCTGCATCCACCGCTACGAGGGCTCGTGGAGAGACCCGAATCCTCCGTACTACGGCGGCCTGCAGATGGATCTCCACTTTCAGCGAACGTACGCGCCGGGGCTGCTTCGCCTGAAGGGCACCGCCGACCACTGGACGCCACTCGAGCAGATGTGGGCGGCCGAGCGCGCGCACCGGTCAGGCCGCGGCTTCTACGCGTGGCCGAACACGGCGCGGTACTGCGGGTTGATCTAATTCGCGCGTGGCCGCGCTACCCGACAGCGCGCGCGAGCTGATCGAATCCGGTGCGCTTGCGCACCTCGTGACGTTGAACGCCGACGGCAGTCCGCAGGTGTCTTGCGTGTGGGTCGGGATCGACGGCGACGAGCTCGTCTCCGGACATCTTCCGGAGCACCAGAAGGTCCGCAACATCCGCCGCGACCCACGTGTCAGCGTGTCCTTCGAAGGAACGCGAATTCACCCGCCCGGGTTGAAGGAGTACCTCGTCGTGCACGGCCGCGCGCGCGTCACCGAGGGCGGCGCACCGGAGTTGCTGCAGCGCCTCGCGCGCGTGTACCTGGGACCGGACGTCACGTTTCCGCCGATGCCCGACCCGCCGCCGGGATACATCACGCACATCCAGGTCGAGCGGATCGGCGGCGTCGGCCCGTGGGCTGATCGCTAGTAGGGACATGTCTTAGGGACTGTCCCTAAGACATGTCCCGTTGGTCGCTACGCCGCGAGCAGGCGCTCGAAGAACGAGCGGTACCGCTGAAGCCCGACCCGGAGATCCTCCGTCGAGACGTCCTCGGCCTCGCCGAGCTGCGTCTCGAGCGACTCGCGCGTCTCCTGGAACGTGCGTGTGAGCCGCTTGATCACCTCGGTGACGAGCGCGTCCGCCTGCTCGACCGCCTGCTGAGGCTCGTCGACGAAGGAGCTCTGGATCGTCTCCCAGCGCTCGCGTAGCTGCTCGGTGTCCGCCCCGAGCAGCGATGTCTCCTGCTTCGACTCGGCCGTCATCGCAGTCGCTCCACGTTCTCCGCGTCCTGCGCCTCGACCCGCCCCTCGTCACGGCTGCTGACGTCGTCGACGTTCTCCACGTCGGAGTCGTCGCCGGTGTCGAGCAGCTCCGAGAACAGCGCGCGGTAGTGCCGCACCGAGTGCCGCATATCCTCGGTCGACGCTTCGCCGCGCTCGCTCGCCCGCGCGATGCCGTCTGCGGTGCGGTACTTCTCGACGACGTTGGGGTGGTCGATCGAGATGTCGGCGACACGCCGCTCGAAGTCCTTCGTCGGATAGCCCCGCTCCTGCATGACCTCCTGCACGAGCTGGTCGGCCTCGGCGACGGCGCCTTTCGGATCGTCGACGAAACGCGTTTGCGTCGACTGCCAGCGACGCACGTAACGGTCCCGCGCCTCGGGCGAGAGCGGCCGGATGTCGAGCTCCTCGTGCTGCTTCTGCCGCTCGCGCAGCTCGCGCTCCGCCGCACGGCGGTCACCGGTCTGATCGACGGTGCGGTCGTATTCGCCTCCGAACGTCTCCTGCAGTCCACGCCTGCGCTTCGCGCGCATCGCGTTCCAGACGATTGCAAGGATCACGATCACCACGACAGCGGCGATCAGGATCCAGACCCAGGTACTCATCCTCGACTCCTTCCGGTTGCTAGGAACACCAAAGACCGAAGGGGTGAGGAAAGGCGTACCCGGCGTCTGCGGCCGCTAACCCAGCTTCGTCCGGACCAGCTCATTGACGACCCTGGGATCCGCCTTGCCCCGGGTCTCTTTCATGACCTGACCGACGAAGTAGCCGAGGAGCCCCTGCTTGCCGCCCTTGTACGCGGCAACCTGCCCCGGGCTGTCGGAGAGGATGCGGTCGACGAGCGGCTCGAGCTCCGACGTGTCGGCGACGACCTGCTCCGCGAGCACGGCGTCGGCGTCGAGCGGGCCCGCGGCACTGTCGGCGAACGCCGCCGTCAGCGCCTCGCGGGTGATGGCGTCGCGCTGCCGGATGATCGCGACGAGCGCCGGCCCGTTCTCGGGGAGCGGATCGATCGCCGCGAGCTGGTTCATGGCGACGTTGGCCGCAGTCGGCCAGTCGAGGCCGTTCTCGACAAGTAGCCGCGCCTTGTGTTCGTTCCCGGTCCCGACGAGGTCGGCCGCCTGGTCGAAGCCGACGTCGGCCGCAAGCGCTCGGATCCGCGCGCCCGGCAGCTCCGGCAGCTCCGCCCGCAGCCGGTCGAGCAGCTCGGCGTGCGGCTCGATCGGCACGAGGTCCGGCTCCGGGAAGTAGCGGTAGTCGTCCGCCTCCTCCTTGCGGCGGCGCGGCGTCACGGTGTCAGACTTCACCTCGTAGTCGAGCGTCTGCTGCACGACCTCGCTGCCGGATTCCCACGTCGCGATCTGGCGCCGCACCTCGGCGTCGATGCCGCGCGCGATGTGGTTGAAGGAGTTCATGTTCTTCAGCTCGGTGCGCGTGCGGTAGCCCGCCTCCCCGCGCTCGCGCACGGAGACGTTCGCGTCGGCGCGCAGCTGGCCCTTCTCCATCTCGGCGTCGGAGATCCCGAGCTCGACGACCGTCTGCCGCAGCAGCTGCAGGAACCGCCGCGCCTGCTCTGGCGAGTGGATGTCCGGCCGCGTCACGATCTCGACGAGCGGCGTGCCGCCGCGGTTGAAGTCGATGTTCGAATGAGCCGCGCCGACGATCCTGCCCGTGGCGCCGCCGACGTGGATCGTCTTCGCTGCGTCCTCCTCGAGGTGCGCGCGGACGATCCCGACCTCGAAGTCGCCGTCGTCGCCCGGGACGACGAAGCTCCCGTTCACGCACAGCGGCTCGTCGTACTGGGAGATCTGGTAGCCCTTCGGCAGGTCGGGATACGGGTAGTGCTTGCGGTGGAAGAGCGCGCGCGGGGCGATGTCGCAGCCGAGCGCGAGCCCCAGCTTGAGCGTCCACTCGATCGCCGTCTCGTTCGGTGTCGGCAGCGCCCCCGGGAACGCGAGGCAGACGGGACACGTCTGCGTGTTCGGCTCGGTCGCGTACCCGTTCGCGCAGCGGCAGAACATCTTCGTCCGCGTCTTCAGCTGAACGTGGATCTCGAGGCCGACGACCGGTTCCCAATCAGCCATCCAGGAACTCCTTCGCCTTCAGCAGCGGCACCTCGATGTCGCCTCGCACCTCGAACACCGCGAGGTACTCCTCGAGCGCGCCGTGCATACGGATCACGCACAGCTCGCGCTCGCCGGCCTCGAGCGACAGTCGGACGTCGCCGAGCTGGACGGCGCGGGAGCCGTCGAGCAGGCGCGGATGCTCGCCGAAGATGCGCTCGACCGCGAGCACGAAGTCGGCAGCCTGGTCCACGATTGTCTTTCTCATCGCAGCCGCTCCGGGACGCTGTCGAACCCGATCGCCTGCTCCAATGCATGCCCGGCGCGGAACAGCGTGTTCTCCGAGAACTGCGGCCCGATCAGCTGCAAGCCGACGGGGAGCCCTTCGGAGAGCCCGCACGGGATCGACAGCCCGGGCAGGCCCGCCATGTTCGGCGGGATCGTGAGCACGTCCGCGAGGTACATCGCCAGCGGGTTCTCCGTCTTCTCGCCGAGCTTGAACGCGACGGTCGGAGACGTCGGGCTGACGAGCACGTCGAAGCGCTCGAAGGCGGCGGCGAACTCACGCGAGATCACGGTGCGGACCTTCTGGGCCTGCCCGTAGTACGCCTCGTAGTAGCCGGCCGAGAGCGCGTAGGTGCCGAGCATGATGCGCCGCTTCGGCTCGTCGCCGAAACCCGCGTCGCGCGTCCGCGAGACCAGCTCGTAGTAGCCGTCGGCGTCGACGCGCGGCCCGTAGCGCACACCGTCGTAGCGGGCGAGGTTCGAAGACGCCTCGGCCGGCATGATCAGGTAGTAGCAGGCGAGGCCGTACTCGACCGACCGCGGGAGCTCGCATTCGTCGACCTCCGCACCGAGCTCGCTGCACAGGTCGATCGCGCGACGCACGGCGTCGGTGATGCCGGGCTCGATGCCCTCCGCCTGGTTCAGCTCCTTCGGGACGCCGACGCGCAGCCCCGTGAGGTCCTCTGCCTCCGGAATCTCGACAGCCGGCACGTCGACCGTCGTCGAGTCGCATTCGTCCCGTCCGCTGATGATCCCGTAGAGGAGCGCGTTGTCGCGCACCGTCTTCGTCACCGGGCCGACCTGGTCGAGGCTCGACGCGAGCGCGACGATCCCGTAGCGCGACACGGTTCCGTACGTCGGACGCAAACCGACGTTGCCGCACAGCGAAGCCGGCTGCTTGATCGAGCCGCCCGTGTCGGAGCCGAGCGCCCACGGCGCCATGCCCGCGGCGACGGCCGCCGCGGAGCCGCCGCCCGACCCTCCCGGCACGCGGGTCGGGTCCCAGGGATTCTTGGTCGGGCCGTACGCAGAGTTCTCGGTGGACGAGCCCATCGCGAACTCGTCGGTGTTCGTCTTGCCGAGCAACTGGAGCCCCGCCGCCTTGCATCGCGCCGCAACCGTCGAGTCGAACACGGGGACGTAGCCCTCGAGGATCTTCGAGCCCGCGGTCGTCTGGATGCCCTCCGTCGAGATGACGTCCTTCAGCGCGATCGGCACCCCGTCGTTCTCGTCGTCGTCGACAAGCGTGAGAAAGCAGTGCAGCTCTTCGTCGCGCGTGTCGATCGCCGCACGGTAGGCCGTGCGCAGCTCGGCGCCGGAAACCTCGCGGCGCTCGAGCATGCCCCTGGCTTCCTCGGCGGTGAGGCGGAGCGTGTCGATCACGGGGCGCTCTCCTCGGCGACGCCGGTCGGCGGCACGCGGAAGTGGTCGCCGTCACGCTCGGGCGCGTTCGCGAACACGTCCTCGAGCGCCAGCGACGGGCGCGGGTCGTCCGCCCGGAACGCGTTGACGACGTCGAGCGGATGCGACGTCGGCGGAACGTCCGAGAGATCGAGCTCCGACACCTTGCCGACGGCCTCGAGGATGTCGTTCAGCTGCACCTCGAGCCGCGAGATCTCGTCCGCGGTCAGGTCGAGGCGCGCAAGCGCCGCCACGTGCAGAACGTCATCTCTCGTGATCGCCATCTGGACCTCCTAGATAACAAAGAGGCCCCCTTTCGGGGGCCTCAGCACTCGGTTCCGAAAGGAAAGCTAGACAGGCTGAACGTTCGCGGCCTGAGCGCCCTTGGGGCCCTGCACGACCTCGAACTCAACACGCTGACCCTCGGTCAGCGACTTGTA
>JBKOVW010000063.1:0-1077 GCA_046724095.1 Actinomycetota bacterium
AGCTACAACCACTTCGCGGTGGGCTGGGCGCACGCGATGGACACGCCCTACCAGTGGACGAAACAGGTGGCATCGCACTGGGGGGGCACGCGCAACGGCACGATCGTCCATTGGCCAAGTGGGTTCACGGCGCGTGGCGAGGTGCGAACGCAGTTCCACCATGTGATCGATGTCGCCCCGACCGTGCTCGAGGCCGCAGGGCTTCCGCACCCGACCACTGTCGACGGCGTCGATCAGCATCAGATCGAGGGCGTGAGCATGGCGTACTCGTTCGACCGCGCAAGCGAGGCCGATCGCCGCAACACCCAGTATTTCGAGATGTTCTGCAACCGAGGCATCTACCACGAAGGCTGGACTGCGGTCACCCGCCACTCGACACCCTGGATAACGGCTCAGTCCCTGCCTCCGTTCGACGACGACGTCTGGGAGCTCTACGAACCAGGCGACTGGAGCCAGGCCCACGACCTGTCAGTCGAGATGCCCGAGAAGCTGGCGGAGCTGCAGCAGCTCTGGCTGGAAGAGGCCCGCAAGCACAATGTGCTCCCGCTCGACGACCGCCGCATCGAGCGATTCAACGCCGAGCTGGTCGGGCGGCCGGAGCTCGTGAAAGGAAACTCACAGCTGCTCTTCGGCGGCATGGGCCGCCTCACCGAGAGCAGCCTGCTCAACATCAAGAACAAGTCCCATGCGGTCACGGCGGAGATCGTCGTGCCCGAGACAGGCGCCGACGGCGTGATCCTCGCCCAGGGCGGCGCCTTCGGCGGCTGGAGCCTGTACGCAAAGGACGGACGTCCGAAGTACTGCTACAACTTGCTCGGCCTGCAGCGCTT
Organism: Actinomycetota bacterium; assembly: GCA_046724095.1. Taxonomy (GTDB): domain Bacteria; phylum Actinomycetota; class Thermoleophilia; order Gaiellales; family Gaiellaceae; genus 3-1-20CM-4-69-9. Next base: position 831 of record JBKOVW010000063.1, read on the forward strand.
CAAGGTCGAAGCCGATGCCGCGATCCCGTCTGGAACGCACCAGGTGCGGATGGAGTTCGGATACGACGGCGGCGGCCCGGGCAAGGGCGGCACCGTCACCCTCTACCTCGACGGCGACCAGGTCGGTGAGGGGCGCGTCGAGGCGACCGTGCCGCTGATCTTCTCAGCGGACGAGACCGCCGACGTCGGGCGCGACACCGCCTCCCCGGTCAGTGACGATTACGAGGGCGAGAGCAGCGTCTTCACC
>JBKOVW010000246.1:0-9204 GCA_046724095.1 Actinomycetota bacterium
GGGCATTCCGCGATCGTCCGTGAGCGCGGGCCGTCGCGCATTCACCGCCGCTCGTTCCAGGCGCTCTGCTATCTGAGCGAGGACGAGCTCGCGGCAATGTCCGCCTGACTGGGCCGGCTACAACCGCTTCCTGGCCAAGCCCAACTCCGTGCCCGCGTGGAGCCACGCGTCGACGACGACCGCGTCGGCGCCGTTGATGTGCAGTCGGCAAACGTGCTTCGCGCCGTCCCGCCTGACCTGGCGTGGTCGTATGCCTGTCTCCGAGCTGATGAAGTTCATTGCCTCGACGAGAAAGTCTCGTGTTCCGAGGACGCCCCACCGTAGATATGTGTAAGCGCCGTTCCGGCCGCGTAGGGTGAAGCCATCGCCGTCGAAGTAGCCGAGCAGGAAGAAACGGCGTACGGAATTGGCGATTTGTTCAGGCCAGCGGAGGGTCCGGCTCTTCCGGGGAGTTATTTGAAGCTTCGCGAGATCGGCGCACAATTGCGTGGATGTCACTGCGAGCAACGTCGTCTTAACGCCGTTCGGCCGGATGCGGCGACGTACGGGGAATTCAGGTGCGATCTCGTCTCTTGTGAGCAAGACGAGCGCCTCGTCGCGACTCGACAGTTCGAGCGAAACACGGCGCTGACGCTCGAGCACGTTTCCGTCGGCGGCGAGCAGCCCCGCGACCTAGCCCTGGATCGGAGTCTCAACCGCAGAGAAGTAGTCGTGGCGAACGAAGTTCGCGCTCCATCGACGACGATTTGGAGCCGTCTCGTCTAGCCTCAGGCGTCGACGCTCTTGTTGATAGGCAAGTAGACACGGCTTGCAGTAGGGGTGACGTCCGTCCGTCCACCGAGGGTTGGCGTAAAATTCCTCCTCGCGTTTGCGGAGATGACAACGAGCACACCTCTTCATCCTCCCGAGCGTACGGACGTCCTCGGCTGGTGGCATTGTCCGCTTTGCGCCTTAAGCTCGCCCTGTGGAGCAAGAGCACGGCGCCTTTGGACAGGACAGATTCGGTCAGTTGGCGGAGCGCGCGGCTCGCTTCTTCGGCACGCCGCAGTACATCCTCGGGCAGACGATCGTCGTAGTCGCGTGGATCGTCTTGAACAGTGTTGCGCTGGTCCGCCACTGGGATCCGATGCCTTTCATCCTGCTCAATCTCGCCTTCTCCACTCAGGCCGCGTATGCAGCGCCGCTGATCCTTCTCGCCGAAACCCGCCAGGCCGCCCGAGACAAGACCGCCGCTGAGCTGACCGAGAAGCACCGTGACCACGTAGAGCAGATGGCAGACCGTCGTGTCGAGGCGGTGAAGGCAGAGACGGACAAGCTCGAAGCGCTGCTCCAGTCGAACACCGACCTCACCCGAGAGGACAAGGAACTGACGGAGCAGATCGCCGCGCTGACACGCGAGATCCACGCGCTCTTGACGAAAGCCGCCTGAGGCGGGACCCTGGACGGGTCGACCGGTGTAGAGCGGTCGACACCCACAGGAAGGATCGGAGATGCGAAGGCGAATTCTGCTGGCGCTGGCCCTGGCGGTGAGCGCCGCCGTCTGGACGACGACACTTGCCTCGGGCGCCGGGCCGAGCCCAGGGTTGAGCGAGGGCCGCACGGGCGTCACGAACGGCAAGCTGCGTTATCTCGCCCTGCCCGCCGGCACCACGACCGAGGTCCAGGTCGTCAGCCGCCAGGAAGGCAACGTCCTGCGTCACATGCGGATCAAGGGAACCTGGGGCATTCCGCTCGTCGCCTACGACGGGTCGGCCGAGGGGCTCTTCCCGAACGGACGGACGCTTCTGCTCGCTCAGTCGCTCTACGACGGACAAAACCTGCGCACGACCACGAAGTTCACTCTGGTCGACACGCGCAAGATGAAGGTCAGCCGGCGTGTCCAGCTCAAGGGTGCGTTCACGTTCGACGCTCTCTCTCGCGACGGCCGGTACGTCTACCTGATCGAGTACATGTCGCCCGAAGATCCGAGCTCGTATCGCGTCCGTGCTTATGACCTACGCGGCGGCGGCCTGCTGACGAAGATCGTCAGCGACAAGCAGTCGTGGGCGACTGACATGCGCGGCCTGCCGATTGCGCGGATGTGGAAGGACAGCTGGGCGTACACGCTTTACGGCGCGAACGCGCGGCCGTTCATCCACGCGCTCGACACGGCGAACGTCGCGGCGGTCTGCATCAACCTGCCGTGGACGACGTCGCCGGACCGGATCTTCGACTACCGGCTCAAGCTCGACGGCGACGGCCACCTCGTCGTGCGCGGGCCGAACGGGCGGGCGCTCGCCGTGATCGACCGCCAGACGTTCAAGATCATCAGCGCCGTCAAGAACCCGTAGGGACTCCTCGCGTCTCCGCCTCCGTATCCGGTTCGACACCGGACAGGAGGCGGAGATGCGCAGGTGCGTGTTGGCATTCATGGCGGCCGGCGTCCTCGTTGTCGCGGCACCGGCCGCGGGCGACGGCGGCCCGCCCCAAAACGCGATGCAAGGATGGGACGGAGCGACACGCGGCGCGCTGCGATACGTCGCCGTCCCGAGCCCAGGCTGGACGTCGCTGCAGACGATCCGGCGCGACGGCGGTCGCGTCATGCAGTGGATGAACCTGAAGGGAAACTGGGGGATTCCGTACGTCACTCCCGACGCTCCCGGCGAAGCCGTCCTGCGTGACGACCGAACGATTGTCCTCGGGAACGTCAGCTACGGCATGACGTTGCGCAAGCACAGCTCGTTCGTGTTCGCCGACACGAAGCTGATGCGGGTGAGTGCCAAGATTCACCTCGACGGACACTTCGTCTTCGACGCCCTCTCGCCCGACGCGCGCTACCTCTACCTGACGGAGTACATGTCTCCGCAGAACTTCAGCGCCTATCGCGTGCGCGCGTACGATCTCCGCGCGGGCAAGCTGTTGCCGAAGATCGTCTCCGACCGCCGCTCGTGGGAGACCACGATGCAGGGCTGGCCGGTGTCGCGTGTCGACCGCGGCGGCTGGGCGTTCACGCTCTACGCAACCGGCGGTCGGCCGTTCGTCCACGCGCTCGACACGAGGCACGTCGCGGCGGAGTGCATCAACCTGCCGTGGGCGAACCAGCCTCAGCGCCTCTACGACTACCGCCTGGGCTTCGACGGCGGCAACCTGGTCGTGCGCGGTCGAAATGGGCACACACTCGTCACGATCAAGCGCGATTTCGGGACGTAGCTTGTCGGGATGGACATTCCCGGCAAGCGCGCCGAGCGGCGCGCAGCGTGGTGGTACCGGCTGCGCGCCTACCGCATTCTCGACGTGAACGCATGGGTCGGCGGCTACGAGCTCGACCTCGTCGTGCGACGCGGGAGGCGGCTGGTCTTCTGCGAGGTGAAGGAGAAGACGGGGCCGTTGTTCGGCCCGGCGGTCGAGATGGTGGACGAGGAGAAGCAGCGGCGGATCCGGCGGGCGGCGGAGGGGTGGCTCGCCGCACATCCCGAGCACGCCGGCCTCGACGTCTCGTTCGACGTGATCGCCGTCCAGGAGGGGAGGTTGGTGCGGCTGGCCCAGGCTTTCTGACCGCGGCGTCGAACTGGCGCGGGTGGCCCCGACCCAGGACGCCCTCTACGCAGACATCGACCTCGAGCTCTCCTGGTCGGAGCGCGACCTGCCCGAGCGCGAGCGGACCCGGCACGTGCACCGCCTGCACCCATACCTCGGCAAGTTCATCCCGCAGCTCGTCGAGGTGCTGCTAGCGCGCTACTTCCGGCCTGGACAGCACGTCCTCGACCCGTTCGCGGGTTCCGGCACGACCCTCGTGCAGGCGCTCGAGAGTGGCCTCGACGCGACCGGCGTCGACGTTGCGGCCTTCAACGCCCTGTTGATGGAGGTCAAGACACGCGCATACAACCCATTCGCGCTCGAGCAGGACCTGCGCGCGGCACACGCCCGGATCGGCGAGTTGGCCGGCGAGCGGCCCTCGGCGTATGTCCGCCGCTGGTACGCGCCGCAGGCTGCGCGCGAGCTGCTCGGGTTCCGCTCCCTCGTCGACGACTACGAACACGCTGACGTGCTGCGTGTCGTGCTCGCGCGCGCCGCTCGGTCGGCGCGACGCACGACCCACTTCGACCTCGACTTCCCGCGCGAGCCGCAGCTCGACCCGTACTGGTGCCACAAGCATCGGCGCGAGTGTCGTCCGGTGGATACCGCCGCTCGGTTCCTGCGGCGCTACACGCTCGACACGCTCGCGCGGCTGAAGGAGTTCGCGCGCGTGCGCGCGCGCGGGCGGGCAGCCACGGTGATCCACGGCGACGTGCGAGACGTGGCGCTGGGCCGCTTCGACGGCGTGCTCACCTCTCCGCCGTATCCGGGGCTGATCGACTACCACGAGCAGCACCGCTACGCCTACGAGCTGCTCGCCCTCGACGACCGGCGGGAGCTCGAGGTCGGCGCGGCCGTGGCCGGGACCGCGCGTGCGGCGCTCGCCGCGTACTGCGACGGAATCGTCGCCGCGTTCCTGAACGCCAAGGAATCGCTGCCGAGGAACGCGCCGTTCGTGATCGTCGTGAACGACCGGCGCGATCTCTACCCGGAGATCCTGGAGCGCGCCGGATTGCAGCTCGAGGAACGGTTACGCCGCCACGTGAACCGCCGCACCGGCCGCCGCGCAGGCGAGTTCTTCGAAGATGTGTTGATCGCGCGCTGATCCGGCACAGATACGTCACACCTTCATCCGTAGCGTCGAAGGGTGCTCGCGCGCGCCGTCACCTTCGCGCTTGTCGGACTCGAGCCGCAGCGCGTCGAGGCCGAGGCGTATGTTGTCGAGGCCATCCCGGCCTTCACGCTCGTCGGGCTCGTCGACCGGGCGTGCCAGGAGGCGAAGCATCGCGTCCGCACGAGCTTCAAGGCCGCTCACCTCCGGTGGCCGGGAAGATGCACCGTCAACCTCGCGCCGGCGGAGCTGAAGAAGGAAGGCTCCGGTTTCGACGTTCCCATCGCGCTCGCCCTGCTTGCCGCCTCGGATCAATTGCCGCGCGAACGGCTGGCGGAGCACGCGTCGTGTGGGGAGCTCGCGCTCGACGGACGCCTCCGGCGGGTCGGCGGGGTGCTCGGCGTCGCCGAAGGCGCCCGGCGCGCCGGCCTGCAGCGGATCATCTGTGCGCCCGACGCCTGTGCGGAGGCGGCGCTCGCGGGCGTCGAGCCGATCGGCGTCCGGCATCTCACAGAGGCCGTTGCGTATCTGCGCGGCGACGGCGAGCCGCCGGAGTTCGTCGCGCGGAACGGGGCGCCGAGGCGCGTGCCGCTCGATCTCGCGGACGTGCGCGGACAGGAGCGCGCCCGCCGCGCGCTCGAGCTCGCGGCGGCGGGAAGGCACAACATGCTCCTGGGCGGCCCACCGGGCATCGGCAAGACGATGCTCGCGAGGAGGCTGCCGAGCGTCCTGCCGCCGCTCGACGAGGCGGATGCGCTCGAGGTGACGCGGATCCATTCCGTGGCCGGCCTCGTCGACCCGGACCGCCCGCTGATCGCGGAGCCGCCCTTCCGCGCGCCGCACCACAGCGCTTCGACGGCGGCGATCGTCGGTGGCGGCCCGCGGCTCAGGCCGGGCGAGGCGAGCCTTGCGCACCGCGGCGTACTGCTGCTGGACGAGCTCGCCGAGTTCCAGCGCCCGGCGCTCGAGGCGCTGCGCCAGCCGTTGGAGGACGGAGAGATTCTCGTCGCGCGCGCCGCAGGCAGCGCGCGCTTTCCGGCGCGCTTTCAGCTCGTCGCGACCATGAATCTGTGTCCTTGCGGCGCCAAGGGCGATCCGGCGGCGCAGTGCTCGTGCTCACCGCAGCGCGTCGCCGCCTACCGCGCACGACTCTCTCGCGCGCTGCTCGATCGGTTCGACCTCGTGGTCACGGTGCCGCGCCCACGCGCGAGCGAGCTCGAGGCATCCTCCGGCGAGGCATCGGAGGCCGTGCGTGCGCGCGTCGTCGCCGCCCGCCGCCGGCTCGTCGACGCACCGCCGGCAACGTCACCTGCCGCCGACAAGCTGCTCACGCGTGCGGTCGATCGGATGCGGCTCTCCGCACGCGGGCGCGCGAAGGTCGCCTCCGTCGCGCGGACGGCCGCGGCGCTCGCCGACGTGGATCACGTCGAACCGGAGCACGTCGCCGAAGCGCTCGCGTACCGCGCACCGCCGGAGCTGACGCAGTGAGGGTGCTCGGACACGGTGATCTGCCTCCGCTGCTCGCCTCCATTCACGGTCCGCCGCGGCGTCTCTATCTTCGCGGTGAGGGGGAGCCGGAACTGCTCGCGCGCCCGGCCGTCGCCGTCGTCGGCGCGCGTGCGTGTTCGGCGTACGGCGCTCAGGTCGCGCGCATGCTCGGTCGCGAGCTCGCGGCGGCGGGCGTGGTCGTCGTCAGCGGAATGGCGCGTGGTGTCGACGGCGAGGCGCATCGCGGTGCCCTCGAGACCGATGGTCACACGGTCGCAGTCCTCGGCTGCGGCATCGACCGTGCATACCCGGCCGCGCACGCGTCGCTCGCCCGTGCGATCGCAGGGCGGTCGCTGCTCATCTCGGAGTACGAGCCGGGCGTGCCGCCTGCGCCGTTTCGGTTTCCCGAGAGAAACCGCATCGTCGCCGGGCTCTGCGCCGCGACGATCGTCGTCGAGGCGCGCGAGCGCAGCGGCGCGCTGATCACGGCCGACTTCGCGCTCGACGAGGGGCGCGAGGTCCTCGCCGTGCCGGGGGAGATCACATCCACGCTCTCGGTCGGGACGAATGCGCTGCTGCGCCTCGGAGCGACGCCGCTGACCTCGGCCGACGACGTCCTCGAAGTGTTCGGCATCGACCCGCCGGTGTGTAAGGCGCCGTCGCACCCCCTGCTCGAGCTGCTGCCGGCGACGGCGGACGAGCTCGTGCGGCTGTCCGGGCTGGCGAGTGGGACGGTTGCCGCGACGCTTGCCGAGCTCGAGCTCCAGGAAATGGTCGTCGAGGGTGACGGCATCTACCGCAAGGTTTTGCCAGGCGCGAGGTCTTCCTTGATGACGCCGCTCACGGCGCCTGATTAGGTGTCCCTCATATGGATCGGCGTCGTAGTCTCACCGGCGGAACATGGCGGCCGAGGGGGGTCGGCCGCCAGCCGCCGACTCTCGCGTAGCATCGCGCCGTGGAGACGCAACCCTTCTGGCTCGAGGAGTCGCGCCCCTCCGTACAGTCTCGCGACACCGACCACGTCGACATCGCCGTCATCGGCGCGGGCATCACCGGCTGCGCATGTGCAGGGGCACTCGCGCGGGAGGGCAAGCGGGTACGCGTCTATGACGCGCGCGGCGTCGGCGAGGGTGCGAGCGGGCGCAACGGCGGCTTCGCCCTGCGCGGCGCGGCGGCTCGTTACGACGTTGCGCGCGAGACATACGGCGTCGACGCGACAGTGGAGCTGTGGCGCCGAACGGAGCAAGCCCTCGACCGCCTCGAGGCGATCGCCGGCGACGCGTTCCGTCGCACCGGGAGCCTGCGGCTGGCCGCGGATGTCGAGGAGCGCGTCGAGATCGAGGGTGAATACGAGACGCTCCGCGAGGACGGCTTCGCGGTCGAGTGGCGTGAAGACTTGCCGCATCTGCGCCCGGACTTTCGCGGCGCCATCTTCCATCCGACGGACGGCGCGGTGCAGCCGGCCGGCCTCGTCCAGCGACTCGCCGACCTCGCGGCCGAGGCCGGCGCCGCCTTCGCCGACCACAGCCGGATCACGTCGCTCGAGGACGTCGAGGCAGAGCAGGTCGTCATCGCGACCGACGGCTCCGGCCGCGGGCTGCTGCCGGAGCTCGATGAAGCGCTCTGGCCCGCGCGGGGGCAGGTTCTCGCCACGGCGCCGCTGCCCGACCGGCTCTTCGAGTGCCCGCACTACGCGCGCCACGGCTTCGACTACTGGCAGCAGCTGCGCGACGGGCGCGTCGTCCTCGGCGGCTTCCGCGACTTCTCGATCCTCACGGAGATGACCGACGACGAGACGACCACGGAGCCGATTCAGACTGCGCTCGACGCGTTCCTCGTCGAGCTGCTCGGGGAGATGCCCGAGGTCAGACACCGTTGGGCCGGGATCTTCGGGCTGACCCAGGACCTGCTTCCGCTCGTCGGCCCGGTACCGGGGCACGACGGGGTGTGGGTCGCGGCGGGTTACTCCGGGCACGGCAACGTGCTCGGTCTGCTTTGCGGGGAGCTCGTCGCGGACGCAATGCTCGGACGCGACGACTCGCTGCTGCAGCTCTTCTCGCCGGCGCGCCTGGTGCAGCACGTTTAGCGGCGTTGCCGTTTCGTTAAGCGTCGGTTCAATTTGCGGAAGCACGGCACGCGCCGATCTACGGTGTGCACGTGCCGAAGGTCGCGTCACTGGTCCTCGTCAGTGTCGCGACCCTCGTCGGCCTCCCGAAGACGGCGAGCGCGACGGGACCGCCGGCCGTGCGCGTGATCCCGATCTCGTACCGCGCGCACGACGGCCTGATGCGCCGCGCCGACGTCATCGTCCCGGCGGATTACGTTCCCGGAACGCCGATCCCGCTCGTCATCTCGCCACACGGTCGCGGCGTGGGCGCCGGCCTGAACGTCCGCCGGTGGGGCCGTCTGCCGGCGCTCGGCGACTTCGCCGTCGTCAACCCGGAGGGTCAGGGCCGCGCGCTGACGCTCTTCTCGTGGGGTGATCCGGGTGAGATCCGCGACCTCGCCCGCATGCCCGACATCGTCGAGGAGGCCCTCCCCTGGCGGCGCGTCGACCGCCACCGCGTCTACGCGTTCGGCGGCAGCATGGGCGGGCAGGAGACGCTCCTGCTCGTCGCGCACTTCCCGCATCTCCTCGCCGGCGCCGCGGCGTTCGACGCGCCGACGAACATGGCCGCCCGGTACCGCGCCTTCGTCGGTCAGCCGCTCGGCGAGACTCTGCAGCATCTCGCGAGGATCGAGATCGGCGGCACGCCGGCGACCGATCCGCACGGCTACGCGGCGCGCAGCCCGCTGGACGCGGCGCGCCGCATCGCGTTCTCGGGAGTGCCGCTGCAAATCTGGTGGAGCACTCGCGACCGGGTCGTCACCGACCAGCGCGACGAGTCCGGGCTCCTCTACCGAACGATCAAGCGGCTGAACCCGAGCGCGCCGGTGCGCGAGTACGTCGGGACGTGGGCGCACACCAGCGAGATGAAGTCCGGCGGCTACCTGCCGTATGCACTGTCGCGCTTCGGGCTGCTGCCGCCGCGCGCGGCTCCGCCGCCGCT
>JBKOVW010000127.1:0-3512 GCA_046724095.1 Actinomycetota bacterium
GCGTAGGCGCGGTCGGCGGTCATCGGGCGAATGCCGCCAGCGCGAGCCTCGTGCGGGACGGACGCGGACGCTGCGTGAAGATGTCCCACTGCGCACGCTCGAGCGCCTCGAGCGCGGCGAGCCCGCCGCGCGCGAAGAGGCCGACGGCGCGGCCGACGCGCCCGCCGATGCGCGACTGCAGCGTACGGCCCGCGGCGAGGAGCTCGCGCGCCCGTTGCGCTTCGAACTCGAGCGTCCGCGTCAATTCGCCGCTCGGACGGTCGAGGCGGGTGACGCCGAAGGCGCGGCGGTCCTCGGCCGGCAGATAGACGCGGCCGAGCGCGAGGTCGCGCGGGACGTCCTGGAGGAAGTTGACGAGCTGCAGGCCCGTACAGACGTCGTCGCTCGCCGCGACGAGCCCTACGTCGCGGTCGAGCCGGAGCAGGCCGAGCACGAGCCGGCCGACGGGATCGGCGGAGTGTCGGCAGTACTCGCGCAGGTCGTCCCAGCTCTCGTAGTCCGAGATGCGCTGGTCCATCCGGTTCGCCTCGATCAGGCGCAGGAACGGCTCACGCGGCAGCGAGAACTCGCGGATTGTCGGCTGCAACACGCGCATGACGGGCCAGGTCGGCTCCCCGGAGTAGCACGCCTCGACCTCCCGCTCGAGCTCGTCCAGCGCCGCCAGCCGGTCGCCCTCAACCTCGTCGCCGAGGATGTCGACGAGGCGGGCGAAGCCGTAGATGGCCCGCAGATGCGGCCGCAGGCGCCGCGGGAACAGCAGCGACGCGACCGGAAAGTTCTCGGTGCGCGCGCGTTTGGCTACTGAAGCCACGTCCACGGCTACACGTTTGCACAGGTTGGCCCGCAACTGCTCTAATGCTCCCGCGCCAGGGCCGCCGTGACCCCGCAGCGGGCGCTGGGACAACTCGAGGAATCTTTGGGAGGCCAGTTGTCGGACGCTGACGCGCTGCAAAAACAACCAGTCCTCGGCGTCGAGCAGCAGGGCGACGCGTGCGTCGTCAGGCTCGGCGGCGAGCTCGATCTCTACAACGCGCCGCAGGTGCGCCAGGCGCTGACGGACGCGTGCGCGGAGTCGCCGGCGCGCGTGATCGTCGATCTCAGCGAGGTGGACTTCATCGACTCGACGGGGCTCGGCGTGCTGATCGAGGGGCGGACGCAGCTCGGGAACCGGCGCGCGTTCCTCCTCGCCGCGCCGGGGCTCGAGACGCGGCGGGCGCTCGAGATCTCGGGCCTCGACCGCCACTTCACCGTGCACGAGTCGGTGTCGGAAGCGCTGCTCGCGAAGGTCTAGCTTCTTTACTGGGGCCTAACGGCGCGCGGCTACCGTCGAGCGGTGGTCAAGTGCGTCGTCGGCGTCGCTGCTGTGATCCTGGGCTGTGCCGCGGCAGCGGTCGCTGCGCCTTCGCGGTCGGACGTGGTCATGCGGTCCTGCGGGAGGATCTCGGACTACGACCCCGCCTGGTCGCCGAGCGGGCAAGAGATCGCATTCACCCGTCTCCGCGCGTCCGGCGCCCGCTCGGAAGTCGATGTCGTCGACGCCGACGGACGCGGGGAGCGTCGCATCAGCGCGACGCGCGACTACGCCTACGGCGCCGCCTGGTCGCCGGACGGGAGTCGGATCGCGTATTCCACGTTCGATCTTGCCGCGGTCGTCCGCATCGTCGTCGCGAACACCAGGGGATCCGGGGCTCGTGTGGTCGCGACGTTCCAGGACGAGCGCGAGCCGCCGGCGACGTACCTCGCCTGGGCTCGGGACGGCCGCCAGGTCGCCTACGTCGACGCGGCCGGCGCCCTGATGGCGGCGGACGCGCAGGGACGCACCCCGCTGCACGTGCTCGCCTCGGGCGCAACCCAGCCGGCATGGTCACCGGACGGGAGGCACATCGCGTATGTGACTCCGGACGGCATCGCGATCGCCGACGCCGACGGCTCGAGCCCGCGCGTGCTCGCGAGAGGCGCCTACCCGGCATGGTCGCCGGACGGCCGGCGCGTGGCGTACGTCGGCGTTGCCGGGACCGGCGTGCACGTCGTCGGCTCCGACGGATCTGCCGACCGCCTCGTCGATCCGCGTGGAACGTCGGCGAGGTGGCAGGCAGGTGGGCGCGCGCTCGTGGACGCAACTCCATCCGACCGGGCGCACGGCGCCGTGCGCCTCGTCGACCTCCGCACTCACCGTGTGCACACGCTCACGCATGACGCGTCGCGGTCGTTCGGCAGCGACGACGCAGCGCCGACCGGCTCTCGCACAGGGGCCGCGATCGCTTTCGTGAGCACGCCGGGGCTCGGCGGAAGCGAGATCCGGCTCGTCCGCGCCGACGGCCGCCTCGAGCGCCGGCTGACATATCACTGCGTCGTCCCCGACGAGAGCACCGGCGGCCGCATCTACGGGACGTGGCTCGCGGACGTCGTGCTCGCGCGAAACCACCTGCGCGACACGGTCTTCTGCGGGCCGGGCCGCGACGTTGCGCTCGTCGACCGCGGCGACCGCGCGCGCGGCTGCGAGAGGCTGCGGCGCTAGGCGATCGGCGCCGTCGCCGGCGTCTCGGCCATCTCCTCGCGCCTGATCAGGAACACCGCGGCGACGATCGCAGCGGCGCCGAAGAGCGCGAGCGGCCAGAACGCGTAGCCGTACGAGTGCGCGAAGTCGGCGATCGTCGGCCGCGCAGCGCCCGCGAGCGACTTCAGATGTGACGCGAAGACCGTCGACGCGACCGCCGTGCCGATCGCGCCGCCGATCTGCTGCGACGTGTTGATCAGCCCCGACGCGAGCCCCGCTTCGCGCTCCGCGACCCCCGCGAGCGCGGCGATCGACACCGGCACGAACGCGAACGCGATCCCGACGCCGACCATCAGATAGCCCGGGAGCAGGTCGCTCGCGTAAGAACCGTGTACCGGGATCTGCGAGTACCAGACCATCGCGGCCGTCAGGAGCGCGAGGCCGATGACGATGATCGGCTTCGCGCCGAACCTCGTCGTGAGCGCCTGTGCGGCGCCCGCCGACAGCACCGCCGTCCCGGCCGTCGCCAGGAAGGTGAGACCGGTCTTGACCGGTGAGTAGCCCAGGACGTCCTGCACGTACAACGTCAGCAGGAAGAAGTTCGCGAAGATCACGGCGCCGAGCAGGAATCCGACCGCGTTTGCGCCCGCGACGGTGCGCACGCGGAAGATGTGGAACGGCATCAGCGGGTCGTGGACACGGCGCTCGTTGACAAGGAAGCCGATCAGCAGCGCGACGGCGGCGATCAGCAGCAGGATCGTGCGCGCCGTCCCCCAGCCGACGTTCGGCGCCTGGGAGATGGCGTACACGAGCAGCGCGAGACCGGCGCTGACGAGGACCGCGCCGAGCGCGTCGTAGTGCCGTTCCTCCGCGTCGCGTCGGCTCTCGGGGACGATGCGCGGCGTCAGCAGCAGCACGACGATGCCGACGGGCACGTTCACGAAGAAGATCCACCGCCAGCTCAGGTAGTCCGTGAGGATGCCGCCGAGCAGCACGCCCACCGCGGCGCCGCTGC
>JBKOVW010000313.1:0-3067 GCA_046724095.1 Actinomycetota bacterium
GCCGCGATCATGGGATTCAGGAGGCCTGCGACCGCGAGCGGGATCGCAGCGACGTTGTACGCGAACGCCCAGAAGAGATTGCCCTTGATCGTGCGCAGCGTCTGCCGGGCCAGCCGGATCGCGTCGACCGCCGCCCGCAGGTCTCCGGAAACAAGGGTGAGGTCACTCGCTTCGATGGCGACGTCGGTGCCGGTTCCGATCGCCAGCCCGAGATCCGCCTGCGCGAGCGCGGGTGCGTCGTTGATGCCGTCTCCGACCATCGCGACGACCTGCCCCATCCCCTGCAGGCGTTTGACCTCGGCGATCTTGTCGTCCGGATAGACCTCGGCGAGCACGCGCTCCACGCCGACCTCGGCCGCGACTCGCTCGGCGGCATCCCGTGAGTCGCCTGTGAGCAACACCGGCGTCAGACCGAGCTCTCTCAGCTCGGCGACCGCGGTCGCGCTCGTCGGCTTGACGGTGTCCCGAACAGCGAGCGTCGCGCGCGAGGCGCCGTCCCACCCGACGTCGATGCGGCCGCCGCGCCTGCCGACCTCGACCTCGTGGCCCTCGACGACGCCGGTCACGCCGACGCCGGGACGGTTGCGAAAGCGCGAGACGGCGGGAAGCCGGCCGAGCTCGGCCTCGGCGGCGCGTGCGATCGCGCGGCCGACCGGGTGCTCGCTCGCGGCTTCGACGGCGCCTGCCAGGCGCAAGGTCTCGGCGCGGCTTGCGCCGTCGAGCGGGATGACGTCGACGAGCTCGATCTTCCCCTCCGTGACCGTTCCGGTCTTGTCGAGGACGATCACGTCGACGCGGCGCGTCTGCTCGAGCACCTCCGGGCCCCTGATCAGGACGCCGAGTTGCGCGCCGCGGCCGGTGCCGACCATCAGCGCAGTCGGCGTCGCGAGACCGAGCGCGCACGGACACGCAATGATCAGCACGGCAACGGCTGCCGTGAAGGCAGTCGACGCCGAGCCGCCGAACGCGAGCCAACCGCCGAGCGTCGCGACCGCGATCGCGATCACGATCGGGACGAACACGGCTGACACGCGATCCGCAAGGCGCTGAATCGGCGCCTTGCCCGATTGCGCCTCCTCGACGAGCCGTGCGATCTGAGCGAGCGCCGTGTCGGAGCCGACTCTCGTGGCCCGGACGGTAAGCCTGCCGTACGTGTTCACCGTGGCGCCGGCCACCTCGCTGCCCACTGCGACCTCGACCGGGATCGACTCACCGGTGAGCACGGACTGGTCGACGGCCGAGTCGCCGTCGATGACGACGCCGTCGGTCGCGACCTTCTCGCCGGGCCGCACGACGAAGAGGTCACCCGGCCGGAGCTCGCCGACCGGCACCAGCAGCTCCTCGCCGTCGCGTACGAGCCGAGCCTCCTTGGCGCCGAGCTCGAGCAGCCTGCGGATGGCGTCGCCGGCGCGACCCTTCGCGCGAGCCTCGAAGTAACGGCCGACGAGAACGAGCACGGTGATCACGGCCGGCACTTCGAAATACGTGTCGGCCTGGAACGACCCGACGAGCACGATCGTCGACCACAGCCATGCCGCCAGGGTTCCGATCGAGATCAGGGTGTCCATCGTCGCCGCCAGGTGGCGCGCGTTCTGCAGCGCCGCGCGGTGAAAGGAGCTGCCGGCCCAGAAAACCACCGGCGTCGAGAGGGCGAGCGCCACCCAGCCCCAGCCGGCGAACTGCAGCGGCGAGACGAGCGCCAGGAAAGCGAGCGGTACCGTCAGCGCTGTCGCGACGGCGAGGCGGCGCCTCAGGTCAGCCAGAGATTCGCTGTGGTCACGCGCTCGGGCGGGACCTGCTTCATGCGCGCTGTACCCGGCCGACTCGACGGCATCGATCAGCCTGCCGAGCTCGATCGGCGGCTCGGTGCGCACGGTCGCCTGCTCGGTGGCAAAGTTGACGGTTGCCTCGACGCCGTCGAGCTTGTTCAGCTTCCTCTCGATTCGTGCGGCGCACGATGCGCACGTCATCCCTTCGAGGTCGAGGCGGACCTCGGCCATCTCAGGCAGCCTCGTAGCCGGCTTCTTCGATCGCCGCGCGGAGGGCGCGATCGTCGAGCGCTTCACCGGCGACGGCTACGAGCTTGCGCTCGAGATCGACGTCGACCGACGCCGCGCCCGTTACCTCGGAGACCTCTTCGATGACGGCCGACTCGCAATGCGCGCAATGCATGCCAGGGACGTGGTAGACGAGCCGCTCGGCCATCGCACGCCATTCTATACCCCCTAGGGGTACAGCCACCTAGCGGTTCTCAGGGCACGACGTTGAAGCTGAACATCATCCCGCTCTCGTGGTGCTCGGCGATGTGGCAGTGGGCCATCCAGCGGCCGGGGTTCGTTACGTCGAGCAGGATGTCGACGGTCTCACCGGTGCGCACCAGCACGGTGTCTTTCCAGACGAGGTTCGGTTCGACGACGTCGTCGCGGGCGAGGATCAGGAACCGCCCGGCCCCATGGACGTGGAACGGGTGCGGCATCGGATGATCTGAGTCCATCTCGTTCACGAGGCGCAGCTTCACCTGGTCGCCGACGCGGAACGTCCAGTCGATTCCGGCGTTCTCGGCGCCGGTGCCGCGGTCGACGAGCTTCCAGCGCATGTTGGCGGGCGTCGTCATGCGGTTGACCTCGACCATGTCGTCTTCCCACTCGATTCCCTGCGCCGTGTCGTGCGCGTGCCCGGCCTCGCCGTGCCCGTGGGCGTGGTGGTGGTGAACGTGCCCATGACCCGCCGCGACCATGCTTTCCGGCACCAGCTTCATGCCGCACTTCGGGCAGCGTTCGGGCTTCTCGCTCGTCACGTCCGGATGCATCGGGCAGACGTACGTCGTTTCCTCTGCCGCCTGCGCAAGCAGCTTCATGCCGCACTTGGGGCAGCTGCCCGGTTCCCCGCTCACGACTTCTGGATGCATCGGACACACGTAGACGACAGGCACGCCCTCAGGAACGCCCATATCCATCTCAGCCACGAACGACAGGGTCTTGTCGGGCGGTGTCTTCAGGAACGGCTCGATGCGCTCTCGTAGGTCAACCGAATCGCGATTGGTGCGCAGGCGCGCGAACTCCTCCGC
>JBKOVW010000163.1:0-3878 GCA_046724095.1 Actinomycetota bacterium
GTGGCGAGCGCGTTCAGGATGCGGATGCGCGCCGGGTCGCCGAGCGCGCGGAACAGCCGAGCCGTTGCATCGATCTCCTCCTCGGACAATGTCGTCGCCGCGAGAGGCGCGCAGCAGACGGCCGGGCTCGTTTCGCTCTCCGTGATCGTCACATCGACCACTATCAATATATCGACGGTGGTCGATGCGAGTCAAGGCCGCCTATCTGACTTTGCGCGGCGACGCGACGCGGAGGTGCTCCCACATCGCTGCCTTCCCGACCACGCGCCGTCCCAGACAACATCGATCAGGTAACGGATGGCGTCCGCGTTGCGGGCGCGCAGCTCCACAGAGATCTCTATGCGCCCGGCGTGAGCGTGTCCTGCCGCCGGCGTCGGAGCCGAGGACGGGAGGGCTCGCGGGCGTCGCCCCGAAGCCGGGCTAGCGGCCGAGAGCGCGCCGCTCGATCTCCGCCCCGAGCGCTTGCTGATCGGCCAGGAGGCGCTTCAGCTGCAGCCGGATGGCGCTGACCTGCTGGGCGAAGGATTGGGTCTGCTCGGTGCTGATGTCGGCCGCGTCCATGTAGATGAGCGCCTGCTTGAGGCTCTCGAGGTCCCGGCCGATGTCGTCGAAGCTCATCCCCGTCGATTCCACACGTCGGTCGTACCCGACCGGGCAAGCTCCAACCACGCGAGGAAGCCGCATGAAGCGGCTCCCTCGCCGAGTCGGTCAGCGCTAGTGAATGTGCAGGTTGACGCCCAGCAGGACGAGCGGCCAGAGCACGGTCGCCAGCAGCGCCGAAGCGATCTGCTTGAGGTTGTGCAGCTGCGACCAGTAGTGGTGCGTTCCCGACACGATGCCGCCCGCGACGAGATACACCACGACGAGCAGGCTGAAGCCCGGACGTGTCCTTGACGCGCTTGGTGCGTAATAACTCATCTGCGAAACCCCCTCTGTCGCCGCTCCCTTACCCGGCTTTCAAATGAGGAAAACGGGCCGTCAGACACGGTGATACCGGGATTGCAAAAGGCCGAAGAGGCCGTAGGCGATCAACCCGGCCGCAACGGCCGTGAGCAGCCAGGTGCCGTAGGTCGTTCGCGCCAGCTCCGACATCGCGCCGCCGAGGCTGACGACCTTGCCGGCGTTGAAGTCGACCGCGGCCTTCACCATGAACCACGCAACTACGCCGAGCACGAAGCCGAGCGCGAGGAACCCGATGGTGCCGATCAGCTCGAGCAGCCTTCTGGTCGCGACGTCGAGCTCGCGCTGGTCGAGGGACTCCGTGAAGCGCCCGCTGAGCCCCCAGTAGACGTTGACGGCTGCGACGACCGCGACGGCGACGCCGAGCGCTCCGACGATCACGGCCCCACCGGGCCAGCCGAGGATGCCCGCCGCCGCCCGCTTCGGGGTGCGGCCCGCCTGCGCGCCGAGCAGAACCCGGACGGCCGCGACTGCCAGTAACGCGTAAAGGACGCACTGCCCGAGCTGGATCGCGCGCCGGCCGAGCCCGCCGAGGCTGCTGCCCATTCCGCCCCGGTCGAAGATGGCCTGCGCGAGACGCCAGACCGAGTAGCAGGCGAAGCCGACCGCGAGCAGGACGAGCAGCACGCGCGTCCACCCGCCCTGCGCAAGCACGACGAACGCGCCGCGCGGATCGGTCAGATGTCCGCTGTCACCGAACGCGAGCTCGAGGGCGAGCACGCCGATGATCAGGAAGCAGGTTCCCTGCGCCGCGAACCCGATGCGGCCGAGCCAGCCGACCCAGGGGCTGCGAGCCGCACGATGTGCTTGCGATATGACCGCCACGAGACGCGAATTGCCCGTCTCACAGACGCCCAACCTTCGCAGGGGTTTCAGTCGTGGACGGCGGGAAACCGTGAGCGCCGAGGAGGTGGTCTCATGGGAGATAAGAGCGACCGCGCTTCAGGCGCGATGAAAGAAGCGACCGGCAAGGCGACGGGTAACCAACGCCTCGCCGCCAAGGGACGGCGCGAGCAGGTCAAGGGCGACGTCAAGAAGAGCGGCAAGAAGCTGAAGGACGCCGCCAAGAAGATGTGACGGCGGCGGCAGTCGCCGAGCGGGCCGCAGGGAGTCGTCCAGGACGGCTTCGCTCGCTCGGCGCAGCGGCGGCCATCGGCCTCGCCGCTGCCGTCGTCACGTACCGGCTGCTCCGCTCCGGCGGGAAGTCCTGAGCGAGGAGCGTGCCGTTCGGCACGCTCCTCGCGTCGTCAGTCGTTGCCGCTAACGCGCGGATTGTCGACGACGCCGGGCTCGACCGTGTCCACCGTCGTCCGACCTAGGTTCAGCTTCTGTAGTTACTATGAAGCGAGAACTAGCTCAGGAGCGTGAACGCCTTGGAGAAATACCTGCTCATCCCGCTGGACGACACCGTCGTCTTCCCGAACATGACCGTCAGCCTGCCGGTCGACGTCGGCGACGAATCGCACGTCCTCCTCGTGCCTCGCCACGAGAGCGTGTACGCCAAGGTCGGCACCGTGGCCGAGGTCGTCGAGCGCGGCCGCATGCCCGGCGGGGGCCAAATCGCGACGCTGACCGGTCTCCACCGCGCCCTGATCGGCGCGGCCGAGACGGGCAGTGCCGGCCGCCTCTACGTCGAGGTCGAGGCCCGGCCCGACGAGACGCCGGCGCCGATCAGGACCCGCGACCTCGAGACCGAGTATCGCGCCGTCGTCCAGGAGATCCTGGAGCTGCGCGAGGCCGACCCGCGCATCGGCGAGTTCCTCCGCTCGGTCGTCGAGCCGGGCGCGCTCGCAGACACCGCGGCCTACTCGCCCGATGTCTCCTTCGAGCAGCGCGTCGAGTTGCTCGAGACGCCCGACGTCGTCGAGCGGCTCCAGCTCGCGGTCTCGCTGCAGCGCGAGCGGCTCGCAGAGCTGCAGGTTCGGCGGCGCATCCGCGACGACGTCGAGTCGGGCGCGCAGGCGCAGCAGCGCGAGTACTTCCTGCGCAAGCAGCTCGACTCGATCCGCAAGGAGCTCGGCGAGGATGACGGCTCGATCATCGACGAGTACCGCCGGAAGATCGAGGAGGCGGCAATGCCGGACGAAGTGCGCGAGCAGGCGGAGCGCGAGCTCGGCCGATTCGAGCGCATGGGCGACGCCTCTCCCGAGGCGTCGATGATTCGCACCTACCTCGACTGGTTGCTGATCGTGCCGTGGGGCAAGAGGTCCGACGAGCGGCTCGACCCCACGCACGCACGGGAGATCCTCGATGCTGACCACGCAGGCCTCGAGGACGTGAAGGAGCGCATCGTCGAGTACCTGGCGGTGAGGAAGCTGCGCGAGGAGCGCGGCATTGCGGAGGACAAGCGCTCCGGCGCGATCCTGACGCTCATCGGCCCGCCCGGAACGGGCAAGACGTCGATCGGCGAGTCGATCGCGCGCGCGCTCAACCGTGAGTTCGTCCGCATGTCGCTCGGCGGCGTGCGCGACGAGGCCGAGATCCGGGGCCACCGCCGCACGTACATCGGCGCGCTGCCGGGCCGCCTCGTCCGCGCCCTGCGCGATGCCGGGACGATGAACCCGGTGATCATGCTGGACGAGGTCGACAAGGTCGGCGCCGACTGGCGCGGCGATCCGTCCGCCGCGCTGCTCGAGGTGCTCGACCCGGCGCAGAACCATTCGTTCCGCGACCACTACCTCGACGTCGAGCTCGACCTCTCGCAGGTCGTGTTCATCGCGACGGCGAACGTGGCCGAGACGATCCCCGGGCCGCTGCTCGACCGGATGGAGGTCATCCGCTTCGACGGCTACACGGTCGACGAGAAGGTCGCGATCGCCCGCGGCTACCTCTGGCCGCGCCAGCGCGAGCGCAACGGCCTGCGCGAAGACGAGGTCGAGATCGGCGACGAGCTGATCGAGCTCGTCGTCACGGAGTAC
>JBKOVW010000296.1:0-2656 GCA_046724095.1 Actinomycetota bacterium
GCGCAGTCGCTCGCCGAGAAGCTCGGCCGGATCGAGCTGCGGTTCGACGTCAAGGCCGGCCCGACCGGCTCGCTCTTCGGCTCGGTCACGCCGACCGACATCACCGACGAGCTCTGGACGAAGCACAAGATCCGCGTCGACCGCCGCAAGGTCGGCACCGACACGATCAAGCGCATCGGGCGCCACCAGGTGCCGATCGAGCTGTTCCAGGACGTCAGCGTCGAGCTGCGCACGCTCGTCGTGCCCGAAGGCGGTGAGCTCCCGCCCGAGGAGCAGCTCGAGGCGATGGCCGCGGCCGAGGCGGCCGAGCAGGAGCCGGCGGAGAAGCACGAGCTGGATCTCGACGAGCTCGACGCCGCGGCGCTGGCGCAGGAGGCCGAGCTCACCGCGAGCGGCGAGCTGCAGCCCTCACGCGAGGACGTCGCCGCCGAGCTGCCCGACGATGAGTTCGACCGCGCGGTCGACGCCGGCACGGACGAGAGCTAGCTCAACCGCCCCACATTGCGTACTGCGCGAAGCGCGGCGTGCCGAGCATGAGCCGCGGCTTCCCGTTGCGCGGCACCGCGTAGATCCCGGCGCGGCCGGAACCGCCGCAGCCTCCCGCGCGGAAGTGGACGAGCGCGTCGCCGCTCGGCAGCCACCCGAGCGCGACGGTCTCGTCACCGTACTTGCGGAGCTTCCCGTTCGCGACGAGATAGGCCACGGGCACCTCGCATTCGGCCGACCACTGCGCCAGGATCCCGTGGCCGGTCGGCGAGCTCACCGCCCAGACCCAGTGTCCGATGCCGCGCCGGTCGCGCACGACGAGCTTGTGAGCAATCGTCTGGTCGTAGGCGAGATCCACTCCTGGGAGGGTCGTGACGACGCGCCCGGAGAGTGTCTGCAGCTCGACTCCAGACCTGGTCTCGAGTACGAGGCCGCGTTGTGGCAACGGTGGCAAAGTGGACAACACCACCGCGAAAATGAGCGTGAGCTCACGCGGCATTCCACAATCTTCACCGCTGGGCAAGGGGGATTGTGCAGAACGTGGGGACAAGCTTTCACAGGGCTTTCCACGGCCCTGTGAATTGCGCAGGAACTTCCCGCTCGTAGCGGACGAACGATCAACAGGCTCCGTCCGAAGCGTCTGGGAACATACGTTCCTTTCGCCTGCAAACTGCGGCAAACAGACATGTGCGAAAGGCTGCTGTCCACAATGGAAAACTGCTCCCCAGGGTGCTTCACTCCGCGCAAGTGACACCTGTCGCCCAGCTCGCTGAAGCCGCCCCGATCGCGCCGCCCCAGAACCTCGAGGCCGAGGAATCGGTCCTCGGGGCCATGCTGCTCTCCCCGGGCGCGATCGGGGCGGTGAGCGAGGTCCTCGACGCAGGGGACTTCTATCGGGAGAGTCACGCCAAGATCTACCGCGCCGCATTGGCGCTGTACGCGAAGGGGGAGCCCGTCGACGCGATCACGCTCGTCGACGAGCTCGAGGAGCGCGGCGAGCTCGAGGACGTGGGTGGCCGCGTCCGCCTCCACGAGCTCGCTGCGCTCGTCCCCGCGACGGCAAACGCCGCGCACTACGCGCGCATCGTCCGAGAGATGGCGACGCTGCGCGGGCTGATCTCCGCGGGCCAGCAGATCGCCCAGCTCGGCTGGGACCGCCCCGGCGAGACGCAGATCCTCGTCGACCGCGCCGAGCAGGTCGTCTTCGAGCTCTCGCAGGCGCGCGTCTCCACGGAGTTCAGCCACATCGAGGACCTGCTCAAGGAGAGCTTCGAGCGGATCACCGCGCTGTACGAGGCCGGCGCCGACGTCACGGGAGTCCCCTCCGGCTTCCGCGACCTCGACCGGCTTACGTCCGGCTTCCAGCCGGGCAACCTGGTCATCGTCGCCGCGCGCCCGAGCATGGGCAAGTCGGCGCTCGGCCTCTGCATCGCCGCAAACCTCGCGCTGCGGCACGAGGTCCCGGTCGCGATGTTCACGCTCGAGATGTCGAAATCGGAGGTGACGCAGCGGCTGCTGTGCAGCGAGGCGAAGGTCGAGTCGCAGCGGCTGCGCACGGGGAAGCTCGCGCAGGACGACTGGCCTCGTTTGGTCGCAGCCGGCGACAAGCTGATGAAGGCCCCGATCTACGTCGACGACACCGGCTCGATCACGATGATGGAGATCCGCTCGAAGGCGCGGCGCCTGAAGACGAAGGAGCCGACGCTCGGGCTGATCATCGTCGACTACCTGCAACTGATGACCTCCGGGACGACGGCGGAAAACCGCGTGCAGGAGGTGTCGCAGATCTCGCGCAACCTGAAGGTGCTTGCGCGCGACCTGGACGTGCCGATCGTCGCCATGTCGCAGCTGTCGCGCGCCGTCGAGCAGCGCCACGACAAGCGCCCGATCCTGTCCGACCTCAGGGAGTCCGGCTCGATCGAGCAGGACGCGGACCTCGTCATGTTCGTCTACCGCGACGAGTACTACAACGAGGAGACCGACCAGCAGGGGCTGGCAGAGATCATCCTCGCCAAGCACCGCAACGGGCCGACGGGAACCGAGCGGCTGTCCTTCCTCAAGCGCTACGCGAAGTTCGCGGACCTCGCCGCGTGATGGCCAGCTGGGCGGTCCTCACCGAGCAGGTCGTGTGGATCTCCCCGCTCGCAACCGGCTTCACCGTCGTCTGTGA
>JBKOVW010000336.1:0-5067 GCA_046724095.1 Actinomycetota bacterium
TACATCGAGACGACCGCGGACTGGCAGTAGCGGAACCGGAACTTCCCGTCGGCGTGCTGCACGAGATGCTCGCGATTCTCCTCTTCGAGGAACTCCCGCGGCGTCGGCACGCCCGACTCGAGCCGCTCGTCAACCGCCTGCCCCGGGTCGTCGTACGCGCGGTCGCCGCGCGCGAGCTCGGCGAAGTCGAAGCCGACGTGCGGCAGTAGCTGGATCGCAGGGTCGAGCAAGACAGCGCGGTTGATGCGATCTGGATCCAGGGCCGCGAGCTCGAGCACGAGCCGCCCGCCGAGCGAATGCCCGATCCAGTGCGCGGCGTGCACGCCGGCGTCGTCGACTGTCTCGAGTAGGTCGTGAACGTGCGTCGCGATCGTCCAGGGAGGCTCCCACTCCGAGCCGCCGTGTCCGCGCAGGTCGGGCGCGAGCACGCGGAAACGCCGTGCCAGCCGTTCCTCGGCGAGCTTTCGAAAGCGTCGACCGTGCGCGCTGAGGCCGTGCACGCACACGACCGGCGGCGCTCCTGGATCGCCCCATTCGTGCAGCTGCAGCAGCACTACTGCAGAGCGCCCGCGAGTGCGGGAATCGCCGCCTCCCAGTGGATGATCGCGCCGACGTCGGCCGCGGCGAGCATCGGCGCCTCGCCGTGGTTCACGGCCGCGACCACACCTGCCTTGACGAAGCCGGTTTGCTCCTCGACGTCGCCCGGCACGCCGACGGCGACGAGCAGACGCGGCGCGACCTGGCGGCCGAAGAGACCGATCGCGCGGTTCATCGGCAGGTCGCCGCGCTCGCACACAGTGCGCGTTGCACCGACCGCTCCGCCTGCGTGCTCGGCGAGCTCGCGCGCCCGTGGAATGTCTTCGGACGGCAGCTCGGAGCCGAGGCAGACGATGACGTCTGCCTCGTCGAGCTCGCGCGCAGGTGCGTCCTTCGTGTCGACGCGGCGAGTGTCCACCGCGGGCAGCTCGACGTCGATGCGCTCGATCTCAGCTTCGTTGTCGCGCGGCTCGAGCGGATCGAACATGCGGGGGCGCACGGTCGCGAGCTGCGGGGTGGTCGCGCCCATGATCACCGAGACGATGTTGCCGCCGTAGGCGGGCTTCGTCTGGATCAGACGGCCGGCGCGGTCGATATTCAGTCCGACGCAATCGCCCGTCATCCCGAGCTCGAGATCGCCGGCGACGCGCGGCCCGAGATCGCGTCCAATTGCGGTCGCCGGGACGAGCAGTACATGTGGGCGCCGCTGCACCAGTATCTGACGGAGCGCCGCGGCCCAGGCATACGGATCGTACTCGTGCAGTCCTTGGACGAGCAGGACGCGTTCGGCCCCCTGTCGTGCGAGCTCGGTGGAGACGTCGGTGCCGAACACGAGCGCGACGTTCTCGCCGCCGAGCTTGCCGGACAGCTCCCGTCCCTTCGCGAGGAGCTCGAGCGACACGCGCGCGGGGCGGCCGTTTACGAGCTCGACGAACGTCCAGCAGTCGTACTGGTTCGGCGACGGCTGCTCGCCGAGCCGCTCGGGCTTGTCCCAACTCGTCGGCTCCGACCCTCGCTCGGCGGCCAGCGCGCGGATCCGGTCGGCAGCCGCCGGCAGATCGGCGTAGCGGTCGCCTGCGCGGTCGGGCGTGACGTCGCGCACGGCGAGCACGCGCGTCGGCGAGCCGGTCTGTCCGAAGCGCTTGTCGTTCCTGCGCACGTCGTCGACGAGGTCGTGCGCCGTCCAGACGTCGATGCGGCCGTCCGCATCGCCGTCGGCGTCGCGGGCGTACGCGAGCGAGACGACCGCGGGCGTCGGCACCTCCCACGTCTCGAAACCGTCGTCGGTCTCGCGCGTCGCGCGCAGCACGCCGTTATGCATCTCGGTGTCGACCACGCTCGTCAGGTGCGGCCAGCCGAGGAAGGCGGCGGTCTCCGGCGGCACCTGCCACGTCTCTGAGTCGGTGGTCTTCCGGCCGCAGACGACGAGGTCGACGTCTCCCTCCTTCTGAATCGCCAGCGCGAGCGTTCGTGACGTCCCGAGGGTGTCGGCGACGGCGAACACGCGGTCGGAGAGATGGATGCAGCGGTCGGCGCCGAGGGCGAGGCATGTGCGCAGCGCGGCGTCCGCCTGCGGCGGGCCCATCGTCATCGCGATCACCTCGGCGTCCTCGTGCGCAGCCGCGTGTGCGACGGCTGCGGCGTCGAACGGGTTCAGCAGCAGCGGGACGCCCTCGCGTCGCAGCTGCTTCGTCTCCGAGTCGAACTCGATCGAGTCGGCGCGCGGAACCTGTTTGACAAGGCAGACGATCTTCACGTGTGGGAGCCTAGGGTTAAGAAGCGGTGCTCGCCGTCCTGTACGACATTCACGGGAACGTGGTTGCCCTCGACGAGGTTTTGAAGGATGCGGAGGCAGCCGGCGCCGACGCCTACCTCCTCGGCGGCGACTTCGCGTCGTGGAGCCCGTGGCCGATGGAGACGATCGAGCGGCTCCGCAGCCTTCCGAACAGCACGTGGATCCGCGGCAACGGCGAGCGCTGGCTGCGCGAGCCGCCCCTCGACCGGCCGGAGGTGGCGGAGGAGCTGATGGAGTTCGACTCCGGTCTTGGGACCGAGGAGGGCTGGCTGTACTCCCTTCAGGCGCAGGTCGAACTCGAGGGGGTCTTGTACACGCATGGATCGCCCCTCTCCGACGTCGACAGCTTCCCGGCTGAGCCCGGTAATGACGACGAGCGCATGCTCGATGGCGTCAGGGACAAAACCGTCGTCTTCGGGCACAGCCACCTGCAGTTCAAACGGCCCGGTCCCAACGGGACGACGTTGATCAATCCGGGGAGTGCCGGCATGCCGCTCGACGGCGACGTCCGCGCTGCGTATGCGCTGAGAAACGGGGACGGCGAGTTCGAGTTCAGACGAGTCGAGTACGACATCGAACGCGCTGCAACGGCGTGGGAGAAGATGCCCGGGTCGTTCGGGCAGTTCGCCGGGCAGCGGCTCCGCAAGGGCTCGGACTAGGTCTCTTCCTCGCCGTTGCCCGAAGGCTCGTAGTATTTGGTGCCCTTGAGCTCGTCCGGCAGGTAGTCGACGTCGAAGCCTGCGGGGTCGGAGTGCGGGTAGATGTAGCCCTCGCCCTTTCCGAGCTGCCTGCCATACCAGCTGCCGTCCGCCAGCGGCTTCGGCGGCTTGATGTTCCCCTTCTCCTGCACGTCGGCGGTCGCGCGCTTGAGCGCCATGTAGCTGGCGTTCGACTTCGGCGCGCATGCGAGGTAGATCGCCGCCTGCGCAAGATTGAGCCGCGCCTCGGGCAGGCCGACGTGCTCGACTGCCTGCGCCGCTGCGACGGCGACGAGCAGCGCACGCGGGTCGGCGTTGCCGATGTCCTCGGACGCGAGGACGATCATGCGCCGCGCGATGTAGCGCGCGTCCTCGCCGCTCTCGAGCATCGCAGCGAGGTAGTAGACGCTCGCGTCGGGATCGGACCCGCGCATCGACTTGATGAAGGCGGAGATGAAGTCGTAGTGCGCGTCCGCCGCCTTGTCGTACACGAGCGGGCGTTTGCGGGCAGCGTCCTCGATGTGCTCCTCGGCCAGCGGCTCTTCGGCGGCCTGCGCGGTCTGCCACGCGAGCTCGAGGATGTTGTGTACGGAGCGGGCGTCGCCGCCTGCGCGCGCCGCGATCAGGTGCACGAGCTCGTCGGGCACCTCGGCGCCGAGCTCCGCCGCGCCGCGCCGGGCGATCGTCTCGAGATCCTCCACGGACAGCGGTTCGAGCTCGTACACCTGCGACCGCGACAGAAGCGCGGAGTTGACCTCGAAGTACGGGTTCTCGGTCGTCGCGCCGATCAGCGTGATGACGCCTTCCTCGACGCCCGGCAGCAGCGCGTCCTGCTGCGCCTTGTTGAAGCGGTGGATCTCGTCGAGGAACAGGATCGTCCGCTGCCCGTTTGCTCCCAGGCGCTCGCGCGCGCGCGCAAGAACCTCTCGCACCTGTGCGACGGTCGCCGAGACGGCGGAGAGCTCCTCGAACGCCGCCCCCGTCATGTTCGCGACGATCCGCGCAAGCGTCGTCTTCCCCGTCCCGGGCGGTCCGTAGAAGATCGCCGAGCGGACGCGGTCCTCCTCGATTGCCGTGCGAAGCGCCGAGCCCTCGCCGAGCACCTGCTGCTGACCGACGAACTCGTCGAGGGTCTGCGGCCGCATGCGGAGCGCGAGCGGGGCAACCTCCGGCAGCCGTTGCTTGGCGGCGTCTGAGAAGAGGTCGCTCATTGCAGGGGCACGAATGGCGCCACGGACGACAGGGTACGAGATGCGCTCGGAAACCCTCGGGGTTGCGCCGCACCCCGGGTCCCGCGCCGCGTTCGCAAGCCGGCCGCGGCTACGGGCACGGTGGCGACTCAATCGAGTCAGGACTCGGAGAGAAGCTTGCGGAGGTTGCGCCGGTCTGCGAGTGCGGGCGACAGGCTGGCGGCCCAGACGATGATCGCCGAGCTGAACGCGATCCAGAAGTAGATCGCGAGGACGACCCCGAGGCCGCCGTAGTCGCGGGCGTAGAAGTCGACCCAGAACTGCATCACGTGGCTCGAGACGAGCATCAGGACGACGATCCCGACCGCAGTCAGCACCGCTCCAGGTAGGAGGTCGCGACGTGCGATCAGCTTGTGCGTGAGCAGCCACGGCGCCCACACGAAGAACGCCACCAGGAGCCCGATCCACCCGATTGCGAGCATGGCGCCGACCCATCCAGGGCTGCCCTTCAGCTCGGTCAGCTGCACGAGCAAGAGCAGGATTAGCCCGTAGACGCCGACCAGCACGGCCCCATAAAGGGCGTGGTCGGCCTGCTTGCTCGGCAGCGAGAGCTGCCAGGCGCGCGCGTGCACGAGTTGCAACACGCGTCCGAAGCCGAGCCCGAAGAACAGCGCGCCGCCAATCGCCAGCAGCGCCGAGCTGAGCTCGTGTGAGCGTCCCTCGCCGAGCACGCTATGGATCAAGCTGGCCGTCGGCGCGTTCAGGTTGTAGTGATGCACGATGCTGTTCGCGAGCGAGTTGGGATGGGGATCCAGGTACTCCTCCATCACCAGCAGTGCCGGCAGAA
>JBKOVW010000122.1:0-8147 GCA_046724095.1 Actinomycetota bacterium
CCGACGACGACGGACGCGACGAGGGCTCGGAGCCGGAGACGCAGGCACACATCGACGAGACCTTCGCCGCCCGGCGCCTTCGGCGCTGGATCAAAGGGATGTTCGGCGGCAAGCCGGCTGCGGCCGAGCCCGAAGAGCCCGGCCGCGAGCCTGACACCTAGTTAGTAGTTAGTACGTCGGCGGGGGGCCGTCGTCCACATACGTCGTCCGCCGGCGGGTCCAGTAGCCAGGCCCCGCCCACGTCTGCCAGAAGAGCAGCGAGAGCAGGATGCTGACGAGCCCGACGCCCATCAAGATCCAGCCCACCGCGTCGATGTTCACGGAGCTCGACGAGGCGTTGACGGCGAATGTGAGGATTGCGCCAACCGCGATCAGGAAGATGCCAACTCCGAGTCCCATTCAACCTCCTTCGGTGTACCTCGTGGATTCCCGCACAGAGCAGGTCGAAAACGCCGCAGCATAGGACCCGCTTGAAGTAGGCTCGCGGCGTCCGTGCGGAGGGGCTCGATCATCCAGCTGATCGTGATCGGCGTCTTGGCCGGCGGCATCGCGTCCGCGCTCGCGCTCATCCCCGACTGGCTGCCCGAGCCCGCGTCCCGCGAGGCGGGCCGGATCCACTTCGTCTTCTGGTTCGTGACGGGCATCTGCATCTTCGTCTTCTCGATCGTCGCCGCCGTCAGCGTCCTCGCCGTCTGGAAGTTCCGCGCCAAGCCGGACGACGACTCGGACGGTCCCCCGATCCACGGTCACACCGGGCTGGAGATCGCCTGGACGGCAGTCCCGACACTGCTCGTCACCGCGATCGCGATCGTGAGCGCGATCGTGCTCGCGAAGAACGACGCGCAGGGCGCGAATCCGCTGCGCGTGGAGGTCACCGCGCAACAATTCTTCTGGAGCTACCGCTACCCGGGTTTCAACAACAAGGAGTCCGCGATCCTGCGGCTGCCCGTGAACCGCTCCGTGGTGCTGCGCTTGACGTCGAAGGACGTCGTCCACTCCTTCTGGGTGCCTGAGTTCAGCCAGAAGCAGGATCTCGTGCCGGGCATCCATCCGACGCTGCACATCACGCCGGACAAGGTCGGAACGTATCCGGTCATCTGCACGGAGCTGTGCGGGCTCGGCCACGCGCTCATGCGCTCGCGCGCGATCGTCATGACCGATGCCGCGTTCCAGAAGTGGGCGACCCAGAAAGGAGGCGCGTGACGACCGTCGTCGCCGAGCACGAGGCGCACCCCGTGCACGAGGGCCTGCCGCCGCCTCCGGGAGGCTGGCGCCGTCTCCTCTACCCCGGCCTCCTCCGCGCCGCGTGGATGGTGCCGCTCTTCTTCGGGATCGGCTGCGGGATCGTGGTCCTCTGCCGCTGGTGGGGCGGCTGGCACCCGATCTGGTTCGGCGAGATCATCGTCCTCGTCGCCGCGCTGATCGCCGCGCCGATCGGGTTCCTCGCGGGCATCGGCGCGTTCGACTACTGGGTGCGCTACGCGATCGGCGCGCCGACCGTTCCGGAGGACCACTCGGGCCACGGCGCCTATAGCTGGCGCGACTACTTCCGCGTCAACACGGACCACAAGGTGATCGGGATGCAGTACCTGGTCACAACGATCGTCTTCTTCCTGATCGCCGGAATGCTCGCGATGCTCGTGCGTGCCGAGCTGGCGAAGCCCGGGATGCAGTTCTTCGACAACCAGACGTACAACGGCCTGTTCTCCGTCCACGCGTCGCTGATGATCTTCCTGTTCGTCATCCCCGCGTTCGCGGGCCTGGCGAACTTCGTCGTGCCGTTGATGCTCGGCGCGCCCGACATGGCGTTCCCGCGGCTGAACGCGCTGTCGTACTGGCTGCTCCCGATCGCCGGGATCATGATGGTCTCGAGCTTCCTCGTCCCCGGCGGCGCCTTCGCAGCGGGCTGGACGGGCTACGCACCGCTCTCCGTGCACCAGCCCATGGGGACGATCTTCTTCAACATGGGCGTCCAGTGGGCCGGCGCGAGCTCGATCATGACCGCGCTCAACTTCCTGGTCACCATCATCACCATGCGCGCGCCGGGCATGACGTTCTGGCGCATGCCGCTCCTGGTGTGGGCGAACTTCACGACGTCGCTGCTCGTGGTGATCGCGACGCCGTTCATCGCGGGCTCCCAGTTCTTCGTGATGTTCGACCGGGTGATGCACACCAGCTTCTTCGACGTCGGCGGCGGCGGCTACCCGCTGGGGTACCAGCACATCTTCTGGTTCTACTCCCACCCGGCGGTGTACATCATGATGCTGCCCGGGTTCGGCATCGCCTCGGAGGTCATCTCGACCTTCTCGCGCAAGCCGATCTTCGGCTACCGCCTGATGGCGCTCTCGCTGATGGCGATCCTCGTGCTCGGCTTCTCGGTGTGGGCGCACCACATGTTCGTCTCCGGCATGGCGCCCTGGTTACGCGTGCCGATGATGGTCACCACGCTGCTGATCGCCGTGCCGACCGGCGTCAAGGTCTTCTCGTGGCTCGCGACGATGTGGGAAGGGAAGATCCACTTCAACACGCCCATGCTCTGGGCCGCGGGCTTCGTCTCGATGTTCGTGATCGGCGGCCTCTCCGGCATCTACCTCGGCGCAGTGCCGATCGACATCCACGTCAGCGACACGTACTTCGTCGTCGCGCACATCCACTATGTGCTGTTCGGCGGCTCGCTCTTCACGATCTTCGCCGGCATCTACTACTGGTTCCCGAAGATGACCGGGCGGATGTACAACGAGACGCTCGGCAAGCTGCACTTCTGGCTGACGTTCATCGGCTTCAACGCGACGTTCTTCCCGATGCACCTCATCGGGACCCAGGGGATGCCGCGACGCGTCTCCGACTACGACCCGATGTTCGCGCACTGGAACATGTTCATCTCCGTCGCATCGTTCTTCCTCGGCGCCTCGACGATCGTGTTCCTCTACAACATGATCATCAGCATGCGGCGCGGGGAACCGGCGCCGGGCAACCCGTGGCGAGCGCTCACGCTGGAGTGGCAGGTCACCTCGCCGCCGCCGGTGTTCAACTTCGACGAGATCCCGCAGGTCGTCGGTGGCCCGTACGAGTACGGCGTTCCCGGCGCCCGGCATGCGATCCTCAACGGCGACCGCAAGGCAGAGGAGTTGGAGGTGACGACGCACTGATGCATCTGCTCGTCGTCGCCAACGAGACGGTCACGGGCCGCAAGCTCATCGAGGCAGTCGAGCGCCATCGCGGGGAGGACCTTCGTGTCACCGTCATCGCCCCCGTGAACCAGCCCGAGCGCGGCTACGTCGTCTACGAGGACACGCGACGCGCAGCCGCCGGCCGCCGGCTCGACCGGACGGTCGGAATGCTCCGCGACGAAGGAATCGCCGCTCACGGTCTCGTCGTCGAGACCGATCCGGTGACGGCCGTGCGCGACGCGCTCGCGCAGCTCGAGCCGCCCGTCGATGCGATCATCGTCGCAACCCATCCCCAGCAGAAGTCCGGCTGGCTGCGGAAGAACGTGATCGACCGAATCCGTGACGCGGCCGGCGAGCGGCCGGTCGAGCACGTCGTGGTCGACGTCGCCTCCGAGACCGGGCAGCAGAACGTCCTGGTGATCGCGAACGAGACGGTGCTCGGGCGCCCGCTGCTCGACAAGATCCGCGAACGTGCGCAACGCGGCCGCGCCAGCTTCCTGATCATCTCGCCGCAGAGCGACCCGGCCGAGGGATCCCATCCCGAAGCCGAGCGGCGCCTGCGGCGCGCGATCGCCGAGCTCCGCGGCGAAGGCATCGACGCGCACGGCCAGGTCGCTCATCCGGATCCGTTCTCAGCCGCGCTCGAGGCGATGCGCGAGGAGCGCGTCGACGAGATCATCGTCTCGACATTCGTGCCCGAGAAGTCGGGCTGGCTCCGGCGCGACCTCATCGAGCGCCTGCGCAATGAGGCCGGCGTGCCCGTCGAGCACGTGACGGCGGAGAGCGAGGTGACGGCCTAGTGGCGGCGCACGCCGAGGCGCATCACGGCCCGCCGATCGCGCATCAGAGCTCACGCGTCAACGCATCGGTGCTCGGGATGCTCCTGTTCATCGCGTCGGAGGTCATGCTCTTCGGCTCGTTCTTCACGGCGTATTTCTTCGTCCGCGTCGTCAACGGCATTCCCTGGCCGACGCCGCCGTTCGAGCTGCCCGTGTTCGTGGCCGGCGTCAACACGGCGATCCTCGTGACGTCCTCGTTCACGATGCACTGGGCGCTGCAGTCGATCAAGCGCGGCAACCGCGCCGGGCTCCAGGGCGGCCTGCTGCTGACCTTCCTGATGGGGCTCGTCTTCCTGCTGACGCAGGCGCGCGAGTACTCGCGCGTCGGCTTCGCGCCGCACGACGGCGCGTTCGGGACGATCTTCTACTGCCTGACCGGCCTGCACGGTGCGCACGTCTTCGTCGGCCTGTCGATCCTGCTGATCATGACCATCCGGGCGTTCCGGGGTCACTTCTCGCCGGAACACCACCACGGCGTCGAGATCGGCGGGATCTACTGGCACTTCGTCGACGTAATGTGGATCGTGGTGTACTCGACGGTGTACCTCCTCTGACGTGATCAATCCGCTCCGCAGCGAGGCCGAGGCGTTCAGGTTCCTGATCGCCTCGATCGTCTACTTCGGAGCGATCGTGATCGCCGCGGTCGTGGGCGGAAAGTGGTGGGGCCTGGGCGTCTTCGTCGTGCTCAGCGCAGCCGTCGTGTGGTGGTGGTTGCGCTCGCGGCGAGACGAGCGGCCACGTCAGACGGCGCCGCGGCCGCATGCAGAAGGCGAGCGTCGGATCTTGGTGGTCGCCAACGAGACCGTCGCCGGACACACGCTGCGGTCGATGATCCTGGAGCGGAGCCTCGACGTCCGCGAGGAGGTGCTCGTCGTCACGCCGGCCCTCAACTCCCCGCTGAAGCACTGGGTCTCGGACGAGGACGACGCCCGGGCCGCGGCGCAGGAGCGCCTCGACGCAAGCCTTGCGAAGCTGGCGGAGGCGGGGGTCGACGCGCGGGGCGAGGTCGGCGACGGCGACCCGCTGCAGGCGATGGAGGACGCGCTCCGGACCTTCGGCGCCGACGAGATCATCATCTCGACGCATCCGGAAGGCCGTTCGAACTGGCTCGAGCGCGGCGTCGTCGAGAAGGCACGCGAGCGCTTCGCAGTCCCGATCACGCACGTCGTCGTGGACCTGGAGCGCGAAGGAGTCCACGACAGTCCGGTTCCGCCTTCGGCGGAACCATGATGACTTTCGTGGATCTCTTCTCCTAGAGCGTTGTGGGTCCCGCCCGGCAAAGCCGGGCGTGACGGCGAAGGTAGACCGCTCGAGGCCTGACGCTAAGACATGCGAAGCGGACTTAGCGGCGGGCGGAGTCATGCGCCGAGCGATCGCGAAGCAATCGCTCGTCCGCACCATCGGCAACATCCGCCGACGGCCCAAACTGACGCGTGGAGGCTGGGCTGTGCCCAGGCTCAACGCCGTACCTCTCTACTGAGCGGCAAAGCCGCTCAGTAGAGCAACAGCTGGGTGCAGCGGAAGAGCGCGAGCGTCTTGCCGTGCTGGTCGCTCACCGTTGCGTCCCATACCTGGGTCGTGCGGCCGCCGTGCACGCGCCGCGATTCGGCGTGCAGCGTCCCGCCGAGCGCGGTGGCGAGGAAGTTCGTCTTCAGCTCGATCGTCGTGAAGCCGGTCGCGCCGGCGGGTAAGGACGCGATGCAGCCGTAGCCGCAGGAGGAATCCGCGAGCGCGACGACCGTGCCGGCATGGAGGTAGCCGTTCGGCGCGAGCAGCTCCGGGCGTAGCGGCAGCCGCATGCGCACGTGGCCCTCCTCGATCGAGTCGATCTCGATGCCGAGCAAGCCCGGCAGCCGGCCGCGCCCGGCCTCGACGAACGCCTGGATGTCAACGGGCACTACTTGCCCGCGACGGACGAGACGTACATGGCGACGGCCTTGATCTGCGCGTCGGTGAGCTTGCCCTTGAACGCAGGCATGACGCTGCCCCCGTTCGTCACCTGCCTCTGGACCACCGAGAGCGGCGGCTTGAGCTGGTCGAGGTTCGGGCCGACGGTCCCGGTCGTGCCCGCATCTTTGAGCGTGTGGCAGCTCGCGCACTGCGACTTGAAGATGCTCTTCCCGTTGGTTCCGGAGACCGTCTGCGAGACGGCAAAGCCCGACACGCCGGCGTTCGCCGCGACGAACGCGGCCACGTCCTCGGCGTCCTGGCCCTTGACGAGGTTCGCCGGCATGTTGGCCTTCAGGTAGTTCGGGTTGTTCTGCGCGGTCGGGTACTGCCCGGGGAAGCGGATCTGGTCGTGGACGATGTTCGCGATCGCGCTCTCCTCGTACCCGTCTGCGCGCGCCTGCGCGAACGCGTCGTCGAGGTTCGGCCCGATGGTCGCCGTCGAGCCGACCGCCTCGAGCGCATGACAGCCCGCGCACTTCTGCTGGAAGATCGCCTTCCCGTTCTGCGCGTTGGCGGACGCCGACACCTTCCCGCCTGTGCCGCAGGCGCTCAGCGACACCGCGACGGCCGCGAGCCCCATTCCCGCCAGGAGCCGCCGGATGTTAAGCACCGAGGCACCGCTTGCGGTGCCGACCTCAGGCCGGGCGAGCTCCGCTCGCACGGCCGTCGGAACCGACCGACCAGAGCGCCGGAATCGACGGTTAGGCAGGAGGCTGGTCGGCCGCCTTGAGCTTCGACACGGCCTCGTCGCGGGTGGGATAAATCGTGAAGACGCGGTCGAGGCCCGTGATCTCGAAGATCTTGGTGATGTTGCGGTCGCTGCAGACGAGCGACAGCTGCCCGTCGTTCGTGCGCAGGCGCTTGACGCCTCCGACGAGGACGCCGAGCGTCGTGGAGTCGATGAACGTCGTGTTGCTGAAGTCGACGACGACCTGCTTGCCGCCCTGGCCGATCACCTCGAGCAGCTGCTGCTTGAACTCGGGTGCGGTGTAGAGGTCGACCTCGCCGGCCAGCGAGATGACGTAGGCGTCGTCGCCGAGCTGTTCTGTCTTGATGTCGAAGTTCATCGTCCCCGCCTCTTCCCGTCGGCGCGGAGTCTAACCCTGGCCGCCGGTCTGCAATGTCTTGATGCGCGCTCGTATCTGGGACTTGGTGCTCGCGTCGACGTCGAGGCTCAGGAGCCGCGTGTACGCACTGATCGCGACGGTGTTCTGGTGGAGGGTGTCGGCGGCCTGTGCGAGCGCGAAGAGCGCCTCCTGGTTCTTCGGCTGGAGCTTGGTGATCTGCTGATAGGTCGAGACCGCCCGGTTCGCAGCCGTCTGGTACCTCGTGACGGCCTCCTGGTAGGCGCTGCTCGCCCTCGAGGTGGCCGCGCTCGTGAGCGGATCGTTCCCGAAGACCTGGCCGAGCTTGCCCGACGAGGGCTGGAACTGGTTGCCTGCCCCCGCCTGCGCCTGCTGGAGCGAGGCGAGCTGCGCCGCCTGGAAGTAGGTATTCGCCTGGCCGAGCTCGAGGTCGCCGAGATGGCGGAGGGCGACGACGTCCTTCGGACGGAGCTTTCCGTACTGGACCCACGCCGTGATCGCGTCGTCCGTGCGACCTTTGTTCTCGTATGCCTGAGCGAGCTCCTTGCGCGCAGGCGCGTTGAACGGCCGCTCGGCGACCTTCTTCTGCGCCGAGGAGATGGAGGGGCCGGACGAGCCGCCCCTGCCGAAGGCGTCGCGCATCAGCTGCCCGAGGTCGAGACCGCCCGAGCCGACGCCGAGGAAGATGAAGCCGCCCGCGAAGACGACGATCAGGAACACGAACGCCCACTTCGCCTGGTTGCGCAGGCGAGGGAAGAACATCGTGTTCTCTGCTACGCGCGCGGCGCCGTGACCGGAGCTTCGTCTGCGCTCGTCGATCCGGCGAGCATGGCGCGCCTCGCGCTGTGCGCGGCGGCGGTCAGCTCGTGCCAATCCATCCCTCCTCTCTCGTATCGCGGTTCCCCGTCGACGTACGTCGCAAGCACGCGCTCCGGGGAGCCGCCGTAGACGACGGCGGCTGTCGGATCCTCGACTGGGAGATACGGCGAGCCCTCCAATGAGACGACGGTGAGGTCCGCCTGTTTGCCCGGTACGAGCGAGCCGACCTCGTCGCCGAGGCCCAGCGCACGAGCTCCGCCGAGCGTGCCGAGCTCGAGAGCTTC
>JBKOVW010000379.1:0-2403 GCA_046724095.1 Actinomycetota bacterium
CACCGCGCCGTCGTGCAGCTCGTTGGCGAGCCGTCGCCGCTCGTCCTGTTCCGCCGTGATGATCTGGTTCGAGAGCCGCGAGCGCTCGGCCTCGCGCACCTGCGCGTCCTCGAGCAGCTGCGCGTTCTCGCGCTCGCGCGCCGCGAAGTCTGCGAGCACGGTCGCGCGCACGACGTCGTCGCGCTCGAACGGGCGGGGTCTCGTGAGTCGCAGAGCGCCGATCTCGGCGTCATGCGCGCGCAGCGGAATCACGATCGCGTTCTCGGCAGGCGCGCGGCGCGGGCGCTCGCCGGGTGCGAGCAGCTGAGCTCGGGCCTCGAACAGCGTCTCTGCCTCGTCGCGTGTGCACTCGAGCACGTCTTCACTGCCGGCGATGCGGCCCATCGAGTCGACGAGCGACTCCAGAAACCGCGCCTCGGTGGTGAGCTCCTCTTCGGCTGCCTCGTGGCGGCGCCGCTCCGTGACGAGCAGGTACGCGGCGAGCACGCCTGCGAGGGCGACGGCGAGCGCGAGCCCGACGATGGTCAGCGACCAGGCGCCGGCCGCGAGCCCGACGACCGCGAGCACGGCGGCCACCGCAAAGGCGAGGACGAGCGCTCCGCCCTTAGTCGCCTGGTCGAGAGCTATTCGAACGGGTCGATCGGTCATTTCGGACGGACGCCTGGGCTAAGCCCAGGCGTCCTGAAGCGGCGCCGACAAGCGGCGCCGTCGCCTGGTCGAGAGCTATTCGAACGGGTCGATCGGTCATTTCGGACGGACGCCTGGGCTAAGCCCAGGCGTCCTGAAGCGGCGCCGACAAGCGGCGCCTTAGTCGATGATCGCTTCGCGAAGCGCAATGGCGACGGCTTGCGTCCGCGTGTCAGCCTCGAGCTTGGCAAGGATGTGCCGGACGTGGCTCTTGACGGTCTCCTGGCTGATGAAGAGCTTCGCGGCCACCTCCTGATTCGACATCCCGTCCGCGAGCAGCTGCAGGATCTCGCGCTCGCGCCCGGTCAGCATCTCGTCCTTGTCCTTGCCGGTCAGGAACGCCGGCATCAGCGCGGGATCGACGTAGCCCTCGCCCGACGCGACCTTTTCGATCGCCCGCAGGAGCGTCTGGTGGGGCGCCTCCTTGAGGATGTAGCCCTTCGCGCCCGACTCGAGCCCGCGCCCCAGCAGCGACCGCTCGCTGTAGGCGGTGAAGATCAGCACGGCGGTCTCGGGGATCTTCTCGGTGAGGATCTTCGTCGCCTCGAGCCCGTCCATTCCGGGCATCCGCACATCCATGATCACGACATCCGGGCGGCGGCGTTCGGCGAGTGCGACGGCGCTCGCGCCGTCGGACGCCTCGCCGATCACGCGGATGTGCGGCGCGCGCGACAGCGACAGCCGGAGACCTTCGCGCACGACCTCGTGGTCGTCGACGATCAGGGTTGTGATTTCAGGCGGGGAAGACACCCTGCCGAGGATCTTATTCGCCTATACGGCTAGCGAAAGCTGCTCGGGCTCGGGGGGAGGAGCCAGGCGGATTTTGCGGCGATCCTTGATCCCGTATTCCCGGGCGAGGCCGGCGACCTCGTTCCGGAGCGGCTTCATCAGGTCGGCCCCCAGGTAGGCCTTCTCGGCGTAGAGCTCCTCGTATTGCGGCAGCTGCTCGGGCCAGTCCTCGGCGAGGTGGGCGAGGAAGTGCTCACGCGTCCCGGGCCGGAGGAAGAGCAGGTTGGCCCAGATGCCGGTCGCGCCCGCGTCGCGCGCGGCTCGCACGACCTCGCGCAACTGCTCGGGGCGATCGGAGATGCCGGGGAGGATCGGGGCCATGCCGACGCGTGCGTTGACGCCGGCCTCGACAAGCGTCTTTATCGCCTTCAGACGCTGCCGCGGATGGGCGGTGGACGGCTCCGTCCGCCTCCAGACCTCCTCGTCGACCGTCGGCACCGAGAACGTCACGGCGACCGAGGCGCGCTGCGCGGCCTCGACCAGGACGTCGAGGTCGCGCACGATCATCGGTCCGCGCGTGATGATCGAGAACGGGTTCGACGCATCGCGCAGCGCCTCGAGACACGCGCGCGTGAGCTTGTACCGCCCCTCGGCCGGCTGGTACGGGTCTGTCGCCGCGCCGATCGCCACGTCCTCGGGCTGCCACGACGCGCGGGCGAGCTCCTTGCGCAGCACCTCGGCGACGTTCGTCTTCACGCGGATGGACGTCCCGTAGCGATCATCCGACGGGCGGTCCGAGCGGTGCTCGAAGTGCCTGACGTAGCAGAACGTGCACCGGTGGACACAGCCCATGTACGGATTCAGGGACCACTTGAAGCCCATGCCCTTGACCGGATTGAGGGCGGACTTGCACGGCTCTTCGCGATACTCGACTCGCATGGCCTCAGCAGGGAGTATAGAACAAGCGTTCGTATCGCTCGAAGACGG
>JBKOVW010000002.1:0-5033 GCA_046724095.1 Actinomycetota bacterium
CGCGTCCAGGTGACGCTCTTCCCGGTGATCACCGGTCAGACCGGACTGGACCCGATCTTCCAGGGTGCGGCCGACTTCGACCTCGAGCTGATCGAGAGCCGGACGCTCGACGGCCACATCCAAGAGCTCATCTACCGGCCCGCCCTGCATGTCTGACGCTTGTGGTTCGAACCGTCGCTACGGCTCAATGTTCAGATATGCGCTCCGTCGCGCGGGCGAGCCGGGCTGCCAGTGTCCTTACGTGCTCGACTAGCTCCGGGGGTTCGTGCACTTGGAAGTCGAACCCTTTGGTTGTCACATAGATGGCCAACTCGTCCAGCGAGTTGGACCCGGCCCGCAGGGTGCAGGTGTGCTCGTCGATCGGCTCCAGCGTTGCGGTGGTGGGGGTGATCCGTTCCGCCGCGGTCTCGGCGCTGACGTGCAGGGTGAACCGGGCCTGGTAGCGGTAGGCCGAGGTGGAGATGGCCCGCGAGGTGTAGCCGCTGATGTCGGGGTCTGGCGGGGTGCGCGGGGTGAACCTGGGGCCGGTGGGCGTGCGCGGGTCGAGGCGGTCCGCGCGGTAGGTGCGCCAGTCCTCGCGGTCGACGTCCCAGCCGACGAGGTACCAGCGCCGGCCCGTGTGCACCAGCCGGTGCGGCTCGGTCGTGCGGATGCTGCTGGTGCCATCGTGGGTGCGGTAGTCGAAGCGCAGGCGCAGTGAGTCGCGGCAGGCGGCGGCTATGGCGGTGAGGGTGCTCGGGTCGACGGTGGGGCCGGCGTTGGTCATCGGCACCGTCACCGAGTGCAGGGCGTTGATCCGGTGGCGCAGCCGGGACGGCAGTACCTGTTCCAGCTTGGCCAGGACGCGCACCGAGGTCTCCTCGATGCCGGTGATCGAACCGCCCGCGGCCGTACGCAGGCCCATCGCGACCGCGACGGCCTCGTCGTCGTCGAGCAGCAGGGGCGGCAGGTCCGCACCGGCACTAAGCCGGTAGCCGGCCGTGCCCGCGGTGGCCAGCACGGGGTAACCGAGGCCCCGCAGCCGGTCGATATCGCGGCGCACGGTGCGCGGAGTGATCTCCAGTCGCTCGGCCAGCTCGGCGCCGGACCAGTCGCGTCGGGTCTGCAAGAGCGAGAGCAGTCGCAGCAGCCGTGCCGAGGTTTCCCACATGCTGTTCAGTCTGCCACCAAGCTAGGACCGAATCTGACCTAACCGATCCGTACAGTCATCGGCATGGAGAACAACAACGAGATCCGACCCTTCACCATCGACATTCCCCAGGCTGACCTGGACGACCTGCGGCACCGACTCGCCAGGACTCGGTGGACCGCGGACCTGCCTGATGTCGGCTGGAGCCGCGGGGTACCGGTGAGCTACCTCAAGGGACTGGCCGAATACTGGCGCGACAACTACGACTGGCGCGCATACGAGCGGAAGCTGAACACGTATCCGCAATTCACCACCGAGATCGACCGACAGAACATCCACTTCCTGCACGTGCGCTCGCCCGAGCCGGACGCGCTGCCGCTGATCCTGATCCACGGCTGGCCCGGCTCGATCGTGGAATTCATGAACGTCATCGGCCCGCTGACCGACCCCAGGGCACATGGCGGCGACCCGGCGGACGCGTTCCACCTGGTGATCCCGTCGATCCCCGGCAGCGGCTTCTCCGGGCCGACACGCAGAGCCGGCTGGGACACCAACCGGGTGACCAGGGCGTTCGCCGAGCTGATGCACCGGCTCGGTTACCACCGTTACGGCGCGCAAGGCGGCGACACCGGCGCGGTCATCTCCCCCGGACTCGGCCGACTCAACCCCGACGAGGTCGTCGGCGTGCACGCGAACGGGCTCTCCGCGTTCACCGAGGTCAACCCGGACGAGGTGGAAGAGCTGACCGAGGTCGAGCGGACGCGGCTGAAGAACCTGGAGTACATGAAAACCGAGCAGTCCGGCTACGCGATGATCCAGATCACCCGGCCGCAGACACTGGCCCACGGGCTACACGACTCCCCGGTCGGGCAGTTGGCCTGGATCGTGGAGAAGTTCAAGGAGTGGACCGATCCCGCCGCCGAGCTACCCGAGGACGCGGTGGACCGGGATCTGTTGCTCACCAACGTGATGCTGTACTGGCTGACCGGCACCGCCGGGTCCTCGGCCAACAGCTACTACGAGACCGCGCATGCCGGAGCCTGGGGCGCGAGTGAGCGTTCCACGGTGCCGACCGGGGTCGCCGTGTTCCCCATGGATGTGTCGATCCGGCGCACTATCGAGCGCGAACACACCATCGTGCACTGGTCCGAATTCGACCGCGGCGGCCACTTCGCCGCCATGGAGGCCCCCGACCTGCTCGTCGGCGACGTCCGCGAGTTCTTCCGGAAGCTGCGCTGAAACCGCCGCGGCGCCAACCTCGGTCAGGCCGGACGGGCGTCGCGGCGTTTCGCCTCGACGCTAGGCTCGTCCTGCAGGTCTGGCCGACCATCAGAGGCTCGTTGTGGATGACCACCCATTGACAGGCGCCCTCGACACTGGAACAGCCCACGTGGCGCGGGTCTATGACTATTGGCTCGGCGGCAAGGACAACGTCGAGACCGACCGGCGATGCGGCGATGACCTCCAAAACGGGTCCCGTCCATCCGGACCACCGCACAGATGAACCTTTGCCGTTCGGAAACTCGTAGCTGCTGGTCAGGCTACGTATCTATATTCGTTGATGACGCCGCCGAGCATTCGCGTTCGTAAGTGCCGGTGATTGGTCAGGTCGGCTTGCTGCACGGTCCAGGCCGCCGTCGGATATGCGGTGATCCCGGCTACGTGCAGTCGGCGGCGCAGGTCGACCAGGTCGATGTGGACGAAATCGCAGGCGATCAAGCCCTGGGCCTGCTCGGTGAGGAACTCGCGCCAGGTAGGTCCGCTGCGACGTGGGGCCGGGTCGAGGCCGGCCGGCGCATGCTGTATTTCCATTTGCGCGCGATCAGGTGGCGATGCCAATCAAGCAGGGTAGCGGGTGTCACCGGGAATACCTGCGCCCACCGGTGTCGGGGTAGCAGCGAGGACAGCGCCGGGAGCCACAGCCGCTCCGCCGGGCTGTACCCGCCTCGGGCCAGCGAGTTGCCTGGTCAGCACCGCGTTCTCGTGCCGTAGCACGAGCAGCTCGGCTCGTTCGTCACATCCCGGCGCAGCAGCACCGCCGGTAGCGCGAGGAGCTTCCGTGCCACTTGGTTAACCAATGAGACGATCACCTGGACAGGATTCCAGCAGGCTGTCGTGCCGCACCACGCCGATCCAGCAGCAGCG
Source organism: Actinomycetota bacterium (assembly GCA_046724095.1). GTDB lineage: Bacteria > Actinomycetota > Thermoleophilia > Gaiellales > Gaiellaceae > 3-1-20CM-4-69-9. Next base: position 3,275 of record JBKOVW010000002.1, read on the forward strand.
ACGAGTTTCCGAACGGCACAGGATCGCCAGCGCCTGACACTGCGAGGGCGTCGGCCTCGGGCGGCGACCAGACCTGGTAGGTCAGCGAAGGGGCTCGGGGGCCTGCGGTCCCCGCAGCGGACGGAACGCGGCCCGGAGCTCCGCCGCGAACAGCTCCGGCTCCTCCCAGGCAGCGAAGTGGCCGCCCCGTTCGGCCTCGCCGAAGTAGCTGAGCGTGGGGTAGGCCTTCTCGGCCCAGCTACGCGGCGTCCGCCAGATCTCGCCGGGGAACGTGCTAAAGCCGACCGGGATCCGGGGCGGCGGGAGCGGCTGGCTGCCCGCGGAGGGCGCGTCCGGTCCGTAAGCCTCCCAGTACGACCGGGCCGCGGACGCGCCGGTGCCCGTCAGCCAGTAGGCCGTGACGTTGTCGAGGATGTGGTCCCGGGTGAGGTTGCCCGAGGGCTGACCGTCGACGAACGCGCCGGCGATCTTGTAGTAGGCGTCGGTGTCGTGGTCGATCATCCAGGCGGCGAGAGCGGACGGCGAGTCCAGCAGCGCGTACCCGATCGTCTGCGGCCGGGTGGCCATCTCCACGAAGTAGCCGTTCCCGCTGGTCTGGAAGGTCTTGATCGCGGCGAGCGCCGCGCGTTCCTCCTCGCTGTCGTTCGGCAGCGACGCCGGGTCGTTGAGCGCCGGCACGAGCAGGTTGGTGTGGATAGCGACCAGCCCCTCAGGGCCCAGCCGTCCCATCGCGTCGGTAACGCCGGCGCCGACGTCACCGCCCTGGGCAACGTAGCGGTCGTAGCCGAGCCGGTGCATGAGCTCCGACCATGCCCGCGCGGTACGGACGAGATCCCACCCGACCTCGGCCGGCTCTCCCGAGAAGCCGTACCCGGGCAGTGACGGCAGCACGAGGTGGAACGCGTCCGTGGCGGTGCCGCCGTGCGCGGTGGGGTCGGTGAGCGGGCCGACGGAGTCGAGCATTTCGATGATCGAGCCCGGCCAACCGTGGGTCATGATCAGTGGCAGCGCGTCCCGGTGCTCGGACTTGACGTGCACGAAGTGGATGTCAACGCCGTCGATCTCAGTGGTGAACTGGGGCAGCGCGTTCAGCCGGGATTCGACCCGCTGTCCCTCGTACTCCGTCGCCCAGTACTGCCGCAACGTCCGCATCGTGGCCAGCTGCACACCCTGTGATCGGTCGCCGACAATCTCCCTGCTCGGCCAGCGTGTCGCCGCGAGGCGGCGCTGCAGATCGTCGAGCGCGTCTTTGGGGATCTGCACGGTGAACGGTCGGATGACGCTACCAGCCTGCTCGAGCGTGGTCATGTCAGGCACTGCCTCTCTGTCGGAAGCCGACGCGGAGTCCGCAGATCCGTGCCCCCACGAGCCGCATGGCGGATCTGGGCCTCCAGGACATCCATAAGCGTGGCCACATCCGGTGCGTCTCGCGCCCGTGAAACACCCTGGTCGGTGCGGGGCGAGGTACTGGCGCGTCGGAGCGCGTCGGTTCCTGGTGGGGACGCGGCGTGCCACGGAAAGCCGTCCGTTGCGATGATGCCGCCGGTGCGGCATCGCCCTAAGGTGTGGTTGCCGAGCCGATCGGAGGTGTCGTGCAGTTGCCGGACGCGAGTGCCGACCTGGCCACAAACCGTACACTATGGACGATCGTGAATTCGGCATTCAGTGCCGAACACGGTCGGCGGTCGTGGGAGGCCGCCGACATCACGTGGGGTCTGTTCCACGTACCCGAAAGCGATGTCGGCGTCCTGGGTAACGT
>JBKOVW010000118.1:0-2327 GCA_046724095.1 Actinomycetota bacterium
CGGGACGCCGGAGGCGACCATCGCGGGGCTGCTGTTCGACCCGCGGGGGCCGTTCGGACGGACGAACTACTGCGTCAACACGGCAATCCAGTTCTACACGCCGGCGCTGAAGCCGCTCGGCCACAACATCCGGCTCTCGCCGCACACATGGGATCCACAGCTCTCGTCCCCACACCCGGAGTGCCTCTGCACGAACGGCACGTTCCTCGGGGATTACTTCGGCGTCGACTCTCGCGGCGGCTCCACCTACACGACGTCGGTCGAGACGTACAACGCCGCCGGCGAGAACCCCGGGTTCCACCAGCAGCAGCTGGTCTCCAAGCTACGGACGCCTTAGCTACGCCCAGCGCTCCCAGTGGACGAGGTCGTCCACCGGCTTGCGCGCCTGCGTCCGCCGGCTCGCGGTCGCATTCCAGCTCGAATCGTCGGCGGGGTTGCCGATCGTGATGCCGCAGGTGACCGCGATGTCGTCCGGAATGTCGAGGAGCTGCTTGAAAGGCGCCATCGCCTCGGCGAACACGCCGAAGAGGCCGGCCGCGTAGCCCTCGTCGATCGCGGCGAGCAGGATGAGCATCGCCGCGGCGCCGGCGTCGAAGTGCCAGTACGGCACCGGCCATTCGATCTCCTGTTCCTCGACGAGCTTGTCGGGCTTGCGGTAGCGCTCGTGGTAGTCCTCCTCACGCACCCCGACGACGATCAGGACCGGCGCCTCGCTGATCCACTGCCGGCTGCCGAGCATGTCTCCGATCTCGTCACGTGACTTCTGCTCGGTGACGACGAGCAGGCGCTGGCCCTGGCTGAAGCCGGCGCTCGGCGCGCGGCGCACCGTCGAGACGATGCGCTCGATCGCTTCGCGCGGGACGGCATCCGGCTGGTAGGCGCGCACCATCCTGCGCCGCGCGAGGATTTCCTCGAGCTCCACCGGGCGAGAATACGTTCTGTGATTCGTCGCCGCGTCGTCGTGCACGGGCGCGTGCAGGGTGTGTTCTTCCGCGACTCCGTGCGCCGGTTCGCGCAGCAGCGCGGCGTCGCCGGCTGGGTTGCGAACCGCGCGGACGGCGCGGTCGAGGCGGTGTTCGAAGGCGAGCCGGACGCGGTCGAGCGGCTCGTCGACTTCTGCCGCACCGGCCCGCGCGGCGCCCAGGTCGAGTCGGTCGACGTCGCCGACGAGGAGCCGGAAGGCCTTTCCGGCTTCAATGTCCGTTAGGTACGTGTCTTAGGGACAGTCCCTAAGACATGTCCCTCACTCCCACTCGATCGTCGCCGGAGGTTTGGAGCTGAGGTCGAGGGCGACGCGGTTGACGCCGGGGATCTCGTTGATGATGCGGCTCGAGATCGTCTCGAGCAGGTCGTACGGCAGGCGCGCCCAGTCGGCGGTCATCGCGTCCTCGGACGTCACCGCGCGCAGCACGATCGGGTAGGCGTACGTGCGCTCGTCGCCCTGGACGCCGACCGACCGGATCGACGGCAGGACGGCGAAGGACTGCCACAGCTCGCGGTAGAGGCCGGCGCGGCGGATCTCCTCCTGCAGGATCGCGTCGGCCGTGCGCAGGATCTCGAGGCGCTCCGCGGTGACCTCGCCGATGATCCGGATCGCGAGCCCCGGCCCGGGGAACGGCTGGCGCCACACCATCCGCTCCGGCATGCCGAGCTCCTCCCCGACCCGGCGCACCTCGTCCTTGAACAGCAGCCGCAGCGGCTCGACGAGCTCCATGCGCATGTCCGCCGGCAAGCCGCCGACGTTGTGGTGGGACTTGATCTTCGCCGCGACCTCGTCGTCGCCGCCCGACTCGATCACGTCGGAGTAGAGCGTCCCCTGCACGAGGAAGCGGACATCCCCGAGACTCGCCGCCTCCGCCTCGAAGACGCGGATGAACTCCTCGCCGACGATCTTCCGCTTCCGCTCCGGGTCGTCGACGCCGGCAAGTCGCGAGAGGAAGCGCTCCTGCGCCTGCACGTGCACGAGCGGGACGTGGAAGTGGCCTCCGAACGTCTCGACGACCTGCTCCGCCTCGTTCTCGCGCAGCAGTCCGTGGTCGACGAAGACGCACGTCAGCTGGTCGCCGACCGCCTTGTGCACGAGCAGCGCCGCGACCGCCGAGTCGACGCCGCCGCTGAGCGCACACAGGACCCGCTCGCGACCGACCTGCGCCCGGATGCGCTCGACCTGCTCCTCGATCACGGCCGCGGGCGTCCACGCGGGCGGCGCCCCGGCCACGTTGTAGAGGAAGTTCTTCAGGAGATCCTGGCCGTGCGGCGTGTGCACGACCTCCGGGTGGAACTGCACGCCGTAGAGGCCCCGCTCATGCTGTTCGAACGCCGCGACC
>JBKOVW010000226.1:0-13174 GCA_046724095.1 Actinomycetota bacterium
AGATCGAGCCCGCCCTCGACGCGATCACCGAGACCCTCCGCAGTCAGCACAAGCTCCCGGCGTCGTATCCGGACGACTTCTCGGCCGAGGATCAGGCGAGCATCGTCAAGGAGGGGCAGAGGGCGACGACGACTTTCCGCATCCTCACCTTCGCGCTCGGCGGGATTGCCTTGCTGGTCGGGGGGATCGGAATCATGAACATGATGCTCGTGTCCGTCCGCGAGCGGACGCGAGAGATCGGCATTCGGAAATCGGTCGGCGCCGACCCGCTCCGGGTTCAGATCCAGTTCCTCGCGGAGGCGGTCGTCCTGAGCACGCTCGGGGGCGTCGCTGGCGTGCTGGTGGGCATCGGTGTGACGAGGCTGATCAGCATCGTCGCCGGGTGGCAGACGCTGATCGGCGTCGCGTCGCTCGTTCTCGCCTTCCTCGTCGCGCTCGCCGTCGGGCTCTTCTTCGGCTACTACCCGGCCCGCCGCGCGGCGCGGCTGGATCCGATCGCAGCGCTTCGTTACGAATAGGGGGCAGCATCAAAAGGCAGCTCGCGAAATTGCCGAGTCGAGTGTTCGCGGAGCAGATGCGAATCCAGCGCGGGCGCAAAGGATGGACTCAGAAGCAGCTCGCGGCGCGCCTCGCGACGCTCGGCATGGACGTCCACCACACGACGGTCGGGAAGTGGGAAGCCGCCGAGCGGCGGATCACGCTCGACGAGGCACTCGCGATCTCGATCGCCCTCGACGTCGCGCTCGTCCACCTGCTCGCCGGCTCGTACTCCGAACGAGCCGTCCGCCGGCCGGGCATCGCGCTCAGCCGTAAGACCCCTCCCGTCTCCGCGCGCCAGCTGCGGCTCTGCATACGCGGTCAGCAACCGCTCTGGGGGCAGGACGAGCGGCGCTACTCGGGCGAGGTGGCGCCCGACGAGTGGCGGGCATTGCAGCGACCCGGTGTCGCGTACCTGCTGGAGGCTGCGCAGGAGCTCCTCGATGCGTGCGCGGCCGACGATCCAGGGGCGGGCCTCGAGGTCGTCGAGCTGATGAGCGACGAGCTCCGTCGCCAGTACCGGGCGTTCGAACGCGAGCTGAGGCAGGTCGACCGCGAGACCGTCGCGGCGCGCTCGCTGACGTAGCTCGTCAGGCCGGGCGCGCCGGCGTCGGGTCGAGCCTCAGCCCAGGATGCCAACTCAGTTGCCGCGCGGCCCGCTGCCGAGGCCGCCTAGCGGGCCCACGGTCGCTTCGGCGGCGTAAGCGCTGTGCGCGGCGCCCCTTCGATTACGCTCACAGGTGCGTGAAGGACACGCCGAATCGAATCGAGACCGTCCTGTACGACGCCGACGGAAACCGCACCGACGACGAGGCGCTCGCCGTCCGCGCGGAGACCGTGGAGCTCGACGCGGACGGGAACGTCGTGCAGAGGCACGCGCATGACAGTCTCGCCTGGGAGGTCGACCCGATCTCGCTCGAAGGCGACGCCGGCGAGGCGGCGACGCGCCCGAAGCACGACTGACTCAGCAGACGAGGGCGAGCGCGGTCGCGGCTTCGGGGCCATCCGGTCCGAGAGTGCGGCCGATCTTTCGGCCGCTTGCTCGGAAAACGTCCCAGTGCCAGGGGCTGCGATGCACGGCGTACGCCACAAACGCACCGGACGTTCCGCTGGATACGCCGCGATAGATGAGCCACCGGCCGCGGCTGGAGCGCGCGAGCCCATCGAGGTAACCATCCCAGTGGTGCAGGTTGATCCGCGCACGGTCCCTTGCTGCGCGTCCACGCATCAGAAATTGCGACTCCGCTGCGGGACAGTCGATCTCCCATGTTTCGGCGCGGAAGCGACCAATCTGCGTTGGGATGATGCGGCCGATGTGGGTCACACCGGCGTACATTTCCGTCGGCGGATTACGAGTGCTCGCTGCAAGCCCACCGCCTACAACACACAGTGCGATGAGCAGGCCGCACGCAACGGGAACTGCCGACCTGCGCCTTGACCGGCCGACCTCTGAGAGCGGGGCCAAGAGTCCGAGGCAGCGCATTACTCCATCCCTCTTGCCACCGGTTATCCCACCGCTGACAGGCGAGGTCAATAGACAGGCAGAGCCGGTTCCGTCAGGGTGACTGCTCGAGCTCGCGCAGCCGCGCGATGTTCTCCGCCTCGTCGGGATCCGGCTCGCCGACGCTGAGCCAGGCGTCGACGATGGCGCGCGCCGTCTCCGGATCGGTCCGCTTCAGCGACATCACGAGCACGTTGGCGTCGTTCCACTTGCGCGCACCCTCCGCAATCCAGGGATCCCACGCGAGCGCCGCGCGCACGCCCGGCACCTTGTTCGCGGCCATCGACGTGCCCGTGCCGGTCCAGCAGAACAGCATCCCTTGGTCCGCCTGGCCGGCCGCGACGGTACGCGCGACACGCGCCGCCACGTCGGGCCACTGCTCGCGCTCCACCACCTCGACGTCGTGCCCGCGCGCCCGGAGCTCCTCCACGGCGGCGTCCGCGACGGCGCCCTCGTCGTCGGCTCCGACCACGATCCGCATGCCCGAAGCTTGCCGGATCTGGCGCTTTCCGATCGGCGTGGCATACTCGAAGCAGCGAACTGAACCGGGGGTGCGGCCCCCCAATACCGCACCCATGGCTCACACGCACACCGTCAGGTCGTCCCGGGCCCGCGTCGACGAGACCGTCGCCGTCTGGGTTCCCGTCGCCGTCGCGGGCGGCGTCACGCTGATCGTGGCCGTCGCGTCGCTCGCCCACGACAAGCTCAGCTGGCACGACGCTGTCGGGCTCGCACTGCTGATCGTCGCGGCGACGCTCGCCGAAGCCTTCCCGGTCCCGATCGAAGGCGTCGCCGTCGGGTCGACCTCCCTCGCGACGATCTTCCTCGTTGCCGGCGCGACCATCTACGGCTGGGCCGCGGCCGCCGTCGCGGGCTTCCTCGCGATGGCGTTCGTCGAGCTCGCCTGGCGCCGGCCGTTCAGCCGGGCGGCGTTCAACTGCGGCGTGTACGTGCTCGCGGGCGCGGCTGCGGGGGGTGTCGCCGACCGCTTCCAGGACGGGACGCTGCTCGGCCTGTCACTCGGCGCGATCGCGGCCGCAGCGACGTTCTACGCGGTGAACATCTCGCTGCTCGCGGCCGTGGTGACCCGTTTGCGTGGCGTCGCCTACGCGCCGACCCTCACGAACTACGTCCACCTCACGTTCGTGCCGTTCGCGGTGATGGCGTCGCTCGCGGTCATCCTCGTCGTGCTCTGGGACCGGTCGCCTTTCGTCGCGATCGTGCTCGTCGGCCCGCTGCTCGCGACCGCGCTCTATCAGCGCTGGATCCACGGCGCCCTCAACCGGCTGCGCGAGTTCGACCGGCTGAAGGACGAATTCATCGCGATCGTCTCGCACGAGCTGCGCACGCCGCTCACGTCCGTGTACGGGGCGGCGATGACGCTCGAGAAGCAGGAGCTCGACGACCACCGGCAACGGGAGCTGCTCGAGATCATCGCGACCGAGTCGTCGCGGCTCTCGCACCTCCTCGACGACATCCTCTGGGTCAGCAGGCTCGACTCGGGCAGCGCACGCCCGTACATCACGCGCGTCGAGGCCCTCTCGCTGACCGAAGAGGTCGTTGACGCGGCGCGCATCCATCTTCCGAGCGGGCTGTCGGTGGAGCTGCAGCACGATCCGCCCTTGCCGGAGGTTGCAGCAGATCCGGACCGGCTCCGCCAGGTGCTCGTCAATCTGATCGAGAACGCGGTCAAGTACGCGCGCCGGGGACGCGTCCAGGTGCGGCTGAGCAGTCATTACGGCACGGTGCGCTTCAGCGTGCGCGACGAGGGCCCCGGCATCCCGCTGAGCCAGCAGGAGCGGATCTTCGAGAAGTTCTACCGCCTCGATCCGAACATGACGAAGGGAGTCGGCGGCACCGGCCTCGGTCTCTACATCTGCCGCGAGCTCGTCGACGCGATGAACGGCGACATCTGGGTCGAATCGGCGCCCGGCGCAGGATCGACGTTCAGCTTCGAGCTTCCGGTCGCGAAGGCTTCCTGATCCCCCGGTGAGGGGAGGGCAGGCGCCGTGGCGATGCCGATCAAAAGGCGTCCCCCGCAGGCCCTCGTCCTCAAGGAGAATCCACATGCGGCTTCGACACTGGCTCGTCCGCGCCTCCATTCCGGCTGCAGCGCTCGTTGCGTCGCTCTGCGCCGGGTGGAAGTGGGAGCACTTCCTGCCCTGAACGATCGAGACGAACGCCCGCACGTGTGCGGGCGTTCACCCTTTCGAGTGATGCCCGGAACGTGCGAGTAGCGGCACACTCGTCGTGTCAATGCGCGCGACGCCGGTTTTGCGGCCCCGGGGTCTGCAGAAAGGGGGGAACCGATGAAGCGCCTGTACGCCGTCCTCACGCTGATCGTGCTCGTTGGCGTCCTCGCGGTGCCCGCGATCGGCCAGGCGGACGACGATTCCGGCTTCGTGCAGGCCGGCTGGACCTGGGACGAGTCCTAGCGTTACGCGAGTCGCGTCGTTACGGAGGTTAGGGTTGTCAGGTGCGGGTCTACTTTGCGGGGCCGCTCTTCACCCCCTACGAGCGGTCTTTCATCGACGAGTGCGCCGCGCGCCTGCGCGCTGAAGGAATCGAGGTCTTCGTTCCGCACGAGAATGCGCTCGCGCTGCCGGACACGCGACCGGCGACGATCTTCGCGAAGGACTGGGAGGGCCTCTCGAACGCGGACGCGGTCGTCGCGCTCCTCGACGGCCCGATGGTCGACGACGGCACCGCCTGTGAGATCGGGATCTTCTACGCGCTCATGCAGAGCGATTCGAGCAAGAAGGGCATCGTCGGGCTCCTGACGGACCTACGCAGCACGCTCGGCCACGAGGGCCACGGCCTGAACCTGTTCGTGCACGGCTGCATCGAGGCGGGCGGGACGATCTGCTCGACGGTCGACGACGCCGTCGTGACGCTCGCGCAGTGGAAGGACTAGCCGCCGCGCCGGTCGCGTCCGGAGCGTCGGTCTCCGCCCGAGCGCCGGTCGTCCTTGCGCCGGTCCTGCCCGCGATTCGGGCCTCCGCCCTTGCGACGGTCGTCGCCGGAGCGCCTGTCTCCGCCGGAGCGGCGGTCGCCGCCTGACCGTCGTTCCTCCACGAACCTATTCTTAGCTCAACTTGCGGATGGAACGAACTCTCAAGGCTGCCGGGCTCGCCGCCGGCTTTGTCCTGCTGCTCGTGATCGTCGCCATGGCCGCGCGCGGGACGCATCCGGGAACGAGCGGCCACGTCGCCACCCGTCCGGTGCCGAACAGCGTGCAGGACGGCTTCATCACGCTGCTCGCGGTCGCGTACGTCGTCGTGATCGCCGCGATCATCGTCGCCTTCTTCCGCTACAAGGATCGCTGGTCCGACCCCGGGTCGAACTGGCTCAAGAACTTCGTGCTGCTGCTGATCCTGATGGGCGTCGTGACGGCCGTCGGCTACTACGCGATACAGCACGGTCACCTGCGCCAGCAGGCCGCGAAGGTCCAGCGCGCGCAGACGCGCTCCGGGAACAACCAGAATCGCATCCCCCACGTTCCTGCGACGTCGGCCCGGCAGGCGCACTTCGAGTGGCCGCTCGTGGTCGGGATCGGCGGCCTCGTCCTGCTGGGCGGCATCTGGATGTACGTACGCAGGCGCCGCAGGCTCGCTCCGCTCTTCGAGGCGCACGGCCTCGAGGCCGACATGGTCAGCGCCATCGAGACGACGATCGACGACCTGCGCAGCGAGAAGGACGCGCGCCGTGCGGTGATCGCGGCGTACGCGATGATGGAGCGGACGCTCGCGCGTCATGGCCTCGCGCGGCATCGGTCCGAGGCGCCGCTCGAATACCTCGCGAACATTCTGCGCGGCCTGCACGTGCGCGAGAGCGCCGTCGTCACCTTGACGAGGTTGTTCGAATTCGCCAAGTTCAGCGGCCATGAGGTCGACGCGGTGATGAAGGAGGCCGCGATTGACGCTCTGATCGCGATCCGCGACGACCTGCAGCGAGAGGAGGCTCGCGCGGCTTGAACCGGATCAGGGCCCGCGCCGTGAAATGGGGGTTGACCGTGACCGCCGCGGCCGGCATCGCGGCGCTCGCGAGCTCCGGCGCGCACGCCATCGTGCTCGACGTCTACCTTCTGTGCATCGGCGCGGTCGTCCTGCTCGCGCTCGTGCGCACGACGCGCGCGCAGGCTCCCGCGCAGCGTGCCTCGCCGTTCGACGCGGCGCTCGCCGCGATGCGCAGGGCGCCTGCCGAGTCCGATGAGCCGGCGCTCGTCCGAGAGGTCGAGCTCTCGACGTACAACGCCTTTCATTTCTACGCGCGCATGCGCCCGCTGCTGCGCGACATCGCTGCGCACCGGCTGCGCTCGCGCTACGGCGTCGAGCTCGACGCTGAGCCGGCGCGTGCGCGCGAGCTCGTCGGCAGCGAGGCGTGGGACGTCGTTCGACCGGACCGGCGCGCGCCGGACGACCGGTTGGCGAGCGGGCCGTCGGTCGACGAGCTGCGCGTCGTCGTCGACGAGCTGGAGGCGATCTGAGCTCCATCGAGCAAGCGGGCGCCCAGGCGGAGCGCGTCCTGGCGGAGGTCGAGCGGGCCGTCGTCGGCAAACGCGAGGCGCTCGAGCTCGTGCTGCTCGGCTTCCTCGCCGACGGGCACGTGCTGATCGAGGACTTCCCGGGCCTCGCGAAGACGCTGATCGCCCGCAGCTTCGCGCAGGCGTTCGATATGACCTTCGCCCGCATCCAGTTCACGCCGGACCTGATGCCCTCGGACGTCACCGGGTCGTCGATCTTCAACCAGCGCACCGGCGACTTCGAGTTTCGTCCCGGCCCGATCTTCACCAACCTCCTGCTCGGCGACGAGATCAACCGCGCCCCGCCGAAGACGCAGGCCGCACTGCTCGAGGCGATGCAGGAGCGGCAGGTGACGATCGAAGGGCGGACGAACGAGCTCGAGCGTCCGTTCCTCGTGATCGCGACGCAGAACCCGATCGAGTACGAGGGCACGTATCCGCTGCCGGAGGCGCAGCTCGACCGCTTCCTGCTGCGCCTCCGCGTCGGCTATCCCGACCGCGACGCCGAGTGGGCGGTGCTGGAGCAGCGTGTCGAACGCGGGGCGGACGAGATCGAGCTCAGTCCCGTCACCGACCGGAACGGCCTGCTCGAGATGCAGCGCGCGCTCGAGCGGGTGCACGTCTCGCAGTCCGTCGGCTACTACATCGTCGACCTCGTCGCCGCAACGCGTGCGAGCCAGCGCGCACAGGTCGGCGCGAGCCCGCGCGGCGCGCTCGCGCTGCTCAAGCTCAGCCGCGCGAAGGCATTGCTGGACGGCCGCGACTTCGTCACGCCGGAGGACGTCAAGGGCGTCGCCGTTCACGCCCTGTCGCACCGCCTGATGCTCAAGCCGGAGCTGTGGGTGCAGCGCGTGCGGCCGGAAGACGTCGTGCGTGAGGTGCTCGACACGGTTCCGACGCCGGCCGCCGAGGACCTCGCCGCGCCGCCGCGGTGACGCCGAAGCTGGGCGGCTACGCGGGCCTCGCGGCGCTCGCGCTGCTCGCTGCGCTCGCCACGCGGAGACCTGAGCTGGTGGTCGTCGCCGCGCCGTTCGCGCTCGTAGCCGCGCTCGGGCTCGTGCTCGCGCGCGTGCCGAGGATCGACGCCGAGGTGGAGCTCGGGGCCGAGCGGACCCTGGAGGGCGACGAGGTCGACGTCCGCCTGACGCTGGCCGCCGATGTCGGCGCCGAGCGCGTCGAGGTACTGCTCCAGCTGCCGCGCCCGCTCGTCGTGCTCGACGGCGTCAACCCGGTTCAGCTGCGGCTCGCCGACGGGGAGCGCCGCGAGCTGACGAACCGGCTGCGGTGCGTACGCTGGGGCGCCTTCGGGGTCGGCCGTGTCTACCTGCGCACGCACGACTGGTTCGGCCTCTTTCGGCGCGAGGTCGTGCTCGACCGGCGCGTGCCGCTCAAGGTGTACCCGTCCGAGGAGAACGTGCGGAACCTGCTGCAGCCGCTCGAGACGCAGGTCTTCGCCGGCAATCACGTCGCGAGGCAGAAGGGGGAAGGGATCGAGTTCGCCGACCTGCGGCCGTTCGTCCCCGGCGACCGGATTCGCCACGTGAACTGGCGTGCGAGCGCGCGGCGCGGTGAGCTCTGGATCAACGAGCATCACGCCGAGCGCAACGCGGACGTCGTCATCCTGCTGGACTCGTTCGCCGAAGCTCGCCACGGCGACCAGAGCACGCTGGATCCGGCATTGCGCGCTGCGGGCACGCTCGCCGCGCGCTATCTCGGGCAGAAGGACCGCGTCGGCTTCGTCACGTTCGGCGGCGTCCTCAACTGGTTGCTGCCGACGACGGGCGCCGTCCAGCTCTACCGGATCGTCGACGCGATGCTCGACACGCAGATCGTCCTCAGCTACGCATGGCGTGACGTCAGCACGGTGCCGCGTAGGACGCTGCCGCCGCAGGCGCTCGTGCTTGCGCTGACACCGTTGCTCGACGACCGTTCGGAGGTAGCGCTCCTCGATCTACGCGGGCGCGGCTTCGATCTCGTTGTGGTCGAGATCTCGCCGCTGTCGCTGCTGCCGCGCCCGGCCGGCGAGGTCGGCGAGCTTGCCGACAGGCTCTTCCGGCTGCGCCGTGAGGCGGCGCGTGGCCGCTTCGAACGGGCAGGCATCCCGGTCGCCGTCTGGGGCGACGAGACCTCGCTCGCCGCCGCCCTGGAGGAGGTGAGCGCATACCGGCGTCGCGCCAGAGCGGTGAACGCGTAGTGACGGCGGTCGGCGCGCTGGTCGCTGCGGCCGGTGTCGTCGCGTATTCGGACGTGGCGAGCGACCGGCTCCCCGAGGTCGCCGGCGGCGTCGGCGTCGTCGGCTGCGCGCTGATGGCATTTGCGCTCGCTACTCGCTGGCGGACGGTGTTTCCGTTCGGGATCGCGCTCGCCGGCGCCTCGTACGGGGTCTTCCTCGCCGTGCGGAACGGTGCAGTCGACAGTCGTGCGCCCGCGGTCGCGGCGGCGCTGGTGGTGGCCGCGGAGCTCGGCTACTGGTCGCTCGAGCGCACGCCGTCGCGCAGCGAGCGCGCCGTTTTGCTCCGGCGGGTCGCAGGCGTTGTCGGCGCTGCGGCCGTCACGGGGCTGCTGGGGAGCCTCGTGCTCCTGCTGGCGACGGGCGCCTCGGGTGGTGTCGGGCTCGAGGCGGCGGGCGTCGCCGCCGCGGTGCTCGCGGTCGCGGCGATCGCGCGCCTGGCCTCGCGGACGTCAGTCTGACGCCACATCGTCGGCGTTGCCGCTGGACGTCTTCGCCCAGGGCTCGCCGTTGTTCGACGTCTCGTCGTCCTGCTCTTCGAGCTCGTCGCCCGGTTCTTCCAGCTCGTCGTCGAAGCGCTTTTCGCTCATTTCCTCACTCTTCACCGAGAGCGTCGGCAAGCAAACCGCACGCGTACGCTCGCCAGGCGAGCTCTGCGTCGTCGAGCGACGCGAGCCGGTCGGATGCGGCGAGGAGCGCCTCGCGCCGCTCCGGCGTGTCGAGGTCGCGTGCGAGCTCGAGCACGGCCGGGTCATCCAGCGCCGGCTCTCGGTGGAGATCGCCGCCGGCGGCGAAGACGAACAGCGCGCGCCGGACGGCGGCGTTGCGCTCGTTCTCCGTCAGCGGAACCTGCTGGCCTGCGATGTACGCCGCGACGACCAGGTCGACGTCAGTCGTTCGGGCACTCCCCTTCGCAGCAGCCGAGCTTGAAGCGGCACCTCGCGCACTGCCACGTTCCGTGGCGCCACTCCATCTTCGCCCCGCAGCGGAGGCACAGTTCGACGACGGTTCCGATCACGCAACCACTGTAGTCACGCCTCCGGCCGCCAGTCGCTCGCCCAGGCCGGCGGTTCGTACATGCCGGGCTTGCCGCCGACGATGAAGAGCTTCGTGGGCGTCTCGAGTGCGATTGCGCCGCGGCCGACTCGTGGCTTGACATACAGCAAATCGTGCTTGGCGACCTCCACCTCGCTGTCGTCGTCGAAGACGAAGCGCGCGCGGCCCTCGAGGACGAGGTACAGCTCTTCGTGTCCGTAGTGCGCCTCGGTATGCGGCCAGATCAGCGCTTCGCCCTCGTCGGCCTCCGTTGCGGCAACGCCGAACGCCGTGATGCGAAAGGTGTTGCGCACGGCGTGCCACTTCGGCTCCGGCGCGGGATAGCCGGCGAACGTCGGGTGCTCGCCGCCGTCGGCCCGCGACCGGGCGGTTTCGAGCTCCGGGTCGTCGGGCCTCGCGGGCTCCGGCGGGATGTCAGCGAGCGGGAGGAGGCGCCAGGAGCGCCGATCCACTAGGCCGTGTGTTCGTCTGCGACTGCGAGCGCTTCGTCGAGGATGGAGATGCCTTCCTCGAGCTCCTCGCGCGTGATCGTCAGCGGCGGGCAGACCATGACGACGTTCCAGTGCGTCATCAGGTACAGCCCGCGGTCGAGCGCGGCCTTGTAGACGCGCGCGACGGGGGCGAATGCTTCGCCGGTCGCGTTGAACGGGACGAGCGGCTCGCGGGTCTCGCGGTTCTTGACCAGCTCGATGCCCCAGAAGCAGCCGAGCCCGCGCACCTCGCCGATGGAAGGATGCTTCTCCTGCAACGCGTGGAGCTGCTCGGCGAACACCGGGCCCATCTCCGCGGCGTGCTCGACGATGCCCTCCTCCTTGAAAGCCTGGATCGACGCGACCGCCGAGGCGCACGCCAGCGGATGCCCCGAGTACGTCAGGCCGCCGGCGAAGTACTTGTCCCGCACCCAGTCGGCGATCGGCTTGCGCACGATCATCGCGCCGAGCGGGATGTAGCCGGAGTTGATGCCCTTGGCGACGCTGAGGATGTCGGGCACGACGTCCCAGTTCTCGACGCCGAACCACTTGCCGGTGCGGCCGAACCCGGCCATCACCTCGTCCGCGATCAGCAGGATCCCGTGCTTGTCGCAGACCTCCCGAATCGACTGCAGGTAGCCGTCTGGCGGAACGATGATCCCGTTCGTCCCCGTGACCGTCTCGAGAATGACGGCCGCGACTGTCTGGGGGCCCTCGTACTGGAGGATCTCCTCGAGGTGCGGCCCGCCCGTGCAGACCGGGCAGGGGTCTGGATGTCCCGCGGGGCAGCGATAGGTGTACGGATCGAGCATGCGCACCACGCCGGGAATGCCCGGCTCGGCGGGCCAGCGGCGCGGATCGCCGGTGAGCGTGATCGCGCCGCCGGTGGCTCCGTGGTAGGAGCGGTAGCGCGCGACGATCTTGTGGCGCCCGGTGTACCAGCGCGCCAGCTTGATCGCGTTCTCGTTCGCCTCGGCGCCGCCGTTCGTGAAGAACGACATCTCGAGGTCGCCGGGCGTGACCTCGGCGAGCATGCGCGCGAGCGTCGAGCGCGGCTCGGTCGCCATCGGCGGCCCGATCGTGCAGAGCTTCTCGGCCTGCTCCTTGATCGCCGCGACCACCTTCGGATGCTGGTGGCCGATCGAGACGTTGACGAGCTGCGAGGCGAAGTCGAGGTAGCGCTTGCCGTCGAAGTCCCAGAAGTAGCGCCCCTCGCCGCCCGCAACGGGGATCGGGTCGAGCGCGCTCTGCACCGACCACGAGTGGAGGACGTAGCGCTTCGCATCCTCGACGACCTGCCGGCCGAGTTCGGTATTGGCCTCGACGATCGCCACGGCGAGAGCTTAGAGGCTCGTCGCGAGAAGAGGCAATTCGTTTCGACTCAAATGGGGTGCGTCGGACGGTGGCGCGGGCGGAGCCCGCCCCACCGCGCCCCGCCGGTGCTGAGTGACGTCTCCGAGGAACGGGAAATCCAAAGGGTCGACGCGGACTCGTGCGAGCGGCCGCACCGCGACCGGGCTCAACCACTCCGGACCGGATGGGTGCAGCCGAAAGGTCTCACGAGGCAGGACGTAGATCCAACCGCTCCGCCAGGCGTCGACGCTGCTGGGATCCGCCCCGATGGAGAAGTAGTAGTGGCTCTCGCCGTACCGTCGGCTGCAGCCGTTGATCAGCGAGCGCACGAACGGGCGGTTGACCACGGCGAAGAAGATCGGCCAGATCGGGTCGTCCGTCGCGAAGACCGCGTTCGTCCATACGTTGTCGTAGTCGGTCTGGTCACGCGGCTCGAACCGCTCGATCGCAGGGTCGCCGGTGCCGTGCAGCAGTACCGGCCGCCTCGCGGAGGAGCAGATCGAAGGCCGGGCCGTCGACGTCCGTCGGCGGCGCGGTGAGCATCGTCCGACGCAGCGGTGTGCGTAGCACGAACCGTTCCGCCAGGTTCCAGAACAGCGCTACGGAAACTTCGACGGGATCGTGGCCGGCAGTTTGCCGATGACGATTGCGATCTCGCGCTTGTCCTTCAGTTGAATCGCATGCGGGTCGCCTTTGAAGCGCTCGCCGTCCACACACACCTTCGCGTTGGCCGGCAGCTTGCGACCCCACTCGGTGAAGAACTGGCCGAGCCGGTTGAACTGGTCTTTCTTCGCCTCCGTATGGAGGATCCCGTCGTCGGCGTGCGTGTGCAGCGGCGAGATGCACGGTTTCGCGCACGGCTGGGCAATGCCGCCGTAGACGTTCGACCCGTCCTGTGGGTTGGTGAACTTGTGCACGGCCTTGTTGTGGATGTCGATGCCGATGCCGGCCGGCACGACCACCCTTTTCCCGTTGACGAAGACGTCGAGGTGCGAGTGCACGTGCAGGAAGACGAACTCGTGCGTCTCCGGCGTCAGTCCTGCCTTCCGGGTGAGCTGCATCGGGTTCGGCGGAGCCGGCCACACCGGGGCCGCCGCGAGAACTACGAGCAGAGCGGCGGCCCGGGTCACCGTCGCAGTATCCGTCACAATCCGGGTGTGAGCGAGATCGTCCGGAAGGATGAGGTAGAAGCCGCGGTCGAGGCACGGAAGGAGCTGGGCTCCGACATGGAGCCTGCCCTCGTCGACGCTTTCGTCGAGCGGATCGAGCGGCGGCTCGCGGAGCGCAACGAGGAGAGCGAGCGGTCGCTCAAGCGCACGCGCGAGCACCAGAAGGAGATGGTTCTCGGCGCGATGGGGATCTCAGTCCCGCTGCTCGCGATCGCGGCCATTTTCACCGGCCTGGCGGGCGTCGTGGTCGTCTGCGCCATGCTCGCCGTCGTCGCGGTCGTCTCCTCCAGATAGCGCTACCCTGACCCGGTCACGCGAGGAGGAGCGAGATGACCG
>JBKOVW010000096.1:0-5241 GCA_046724095.1 Actinomycetota bacterium
GCATTGCGGAAGATCGCGCGCGCCGTCGCGTACTCGTCGACCTGCACCGAGTGGTCGATCACGAGCTCGACCGGCAGCTGCGGGTTGATCCGCGTGGCGTCGCCGCCGAGGTCGGCCATCGCGTTCCGCATCGCGGCGAGGTCGACCACCGCGGGCACGCCAGTGAAGTCCTGGAGCAGGACGCGCGAGGGCCGGAACGAGATCTCCTGCGACGGCTCGGTCTTCGGGTCCCAGCTGCGGATCGCGTCGGCGTCGGAGCCCTCGCCGTGCCGCTCGGCGTTCTCGAGCAGGATCCGAAGCGTGTAAGGGAGCCGGGCGAGGTCGCTCACACAGCCGACTCTACCTTCCCATTTGACTCCGACCGGCCTTCTCCCTAAAGTCCACCAACTCACTGGACTAATAAGGAGAGCGGATGAGACAGATAAGCCTAGCTTTGCTCTTAGCGCTTCTGTTCCCGGCGCTGGCCACCGGGGCGGCCCGCGACACGAAGCTCGCCCTCGTCGCATACTCGACGCCGAAGGACGCCTACGGCCAGCTGATCCCTGCCTTCCAGAAGACGCCGGCGGGGCAGGGCGTGTCCTTCTCGCAGTCGTACGGCGCGTCGGGCGATCAGAGCCGGGCCGTCGCGGCCGGCCTCTCCGCGGACATCGTTGCGCTGTCGCTCGCGCCTGACGTCAGCGCGCTCGTTCAGAAGCATCTCGTCCCGCAGAACTGGAACAAGGACAGGTTCCACGGGATGGTGACGCGCTCGGTCGTCGTCTTCGTCGTGCGCGACGGAAATCCGAAGAAGATCAAGACCTGGACCGACCTGCTGAAGCCGGGCGTCCAGATCGTCACGCCGAACCCGTTCACCTCGGGCGGCGCGCGCTGGAACGTCATGGCCGCGTACGGCGGGGCGCTGCGCGCGGGCAAGACGCCGAAGCAGGCGCAGACCTACCTCGCGCGGATGTGGAAGCACGTCGTCGCTGCGCCGTCGAGCGCGCGCGAGGGATTGCAGACGTTCCTCGCCGGCCGTGGCGACGTCTTCCTCGCCTACGAGAACGAGGCGATCTTCGCGCAGAAGCACAACCAGCCCATGCAGTTCGTGATCCCGAAGGCGACGATCCTGATCGAGAACCCGATTGCGATCACGTCGACGTCGCAGCACAAGCAGCAAGCGCAGGCGTTCGTCAACTTCTTGCGCACGAAGCCGGCGCAGCGGATCTTCGCTGAGAACGGCTACCGCCCGCTGGTCAAAGGCGCGGCGCAGGGGCTCAACTTCCCCGTGCGGCCGCAGCTCTTCACGATCAAGTACGTCGGCGGCTGGGCCGCGGTCGAGAAGAAGTTCTTCGACCCGCGCAGCGGCGTGATGGCCAAGATCATCGGATCGAGTGGCGGCTAGAGCCGAAGCTCTTCCGGCACCGAAGGCCCGGCGCTCAGCTGTGCCGGGCCTTGCCGTCGGCCTCAGCACGCTCTACCTGAGCGTCGTCGTGCTGCTTCCCCTCGCGGCGCTCGCATGGCACGCGCACGGGTGGGACGCGATCACGAGCCCGCAGGCGGTCGCCGCGCTCAAGCTGACCTTCGCGGCGTCGCTCGCGGTCGCGGTGATCAACGCATTCGCAGGAACGGCGATCGCCTGGACGCTCGTGCGCGACCGCTTCTTCGGCCAGAGCTTCGTCAACGCGCTCGTCGACCTGCCGTTCGCGCTGCCGACGATCGTCGCCGGCCTGGTCCTGCTCACGCTCTACCGCGACCTCGCGTTCACCCGGTGGGCGATCGTCGTCGCACTGCTCTTCGTGACCTTTCCATTCGTCGTGCGGACGGTGCAGCCGGTTCTGCTCGAGCTCGACACGGAGATGGAGGACGCCGCTGCGTCGCTCGGCGCGTCGCGATTCGCGACGTTCCGGCGGGTGATCCTGCCGAACATCCTCCCGGCGATCCTCTCGGGGGTCGCACTCGCGTTCGCGCGGGCGATCGGGGAGTTCGGCGCGGTCGTGCTCATCTCCGGCAACCTTCCGTTCAAGACCGAGGTGCTGTCGGTGTACGTCTTCGGCCGCATCGAGAGCGGCGATCCCGGCGGCGCCGCGGCGGCCTCGGTCGCCATCCTCGGCATCTCGTTCGCAGTCCTGCTCGCGATCGGCGGCCTGCGTCGCCTCGCTACCCGACATGATCGGTAGATACCTCGTCCGGTTCGCGGCGCTTGGCTATGTGACGGTGCTGCTGGCGCTGCCGGTCGGCTACATCTTCTACCGCACGTTCCGGCACGGGTTCTGGCCCGCCTGGCACGCGGTCACCACACCGGACGCGCTGCACGCGCTCGAGGTCACGCTGATCCTCGCGGGCATCGCAGTGCCGGCGAACACGATCTTCGGCGTGCTCGCGGCGCTCGCGATCGTGCGTTACCGCTTCCCCGGCGCGGGCATCTTCAACGCGGCCGTCGACCTTCCACTCGCGCTGTCGCCGGTCGTCGTCGGGCTCGCGCTGCTGCTCCTGTACGGGCGCGGCGGCTGGCTCGGCGGCCATCACGTCGTCTTCGCGCTTCCCGGGATGGTGCTCGCGACGATGTTCGTCTCGCTGCCGTTCGTGGTGCGCGAGGTCGTGCCGGTGCTGCGTGAGATCGGCACCGAGCAGGAACAGGCGGCGGCGACCCTCGGCGCCGGCGCGTGGCAGACGTTCTGGCGCGTGACGTGGCCTGCGATCCGGTGGGCGACGGCATACGGCGTGGTGCTCACGACCGCACGCGCACTCGGCGAGTTCGGCGCGGTCAGCGTCGTCTCGGGACGCCTCGCCGGCCAGACCGAGTCGCTGACGCTGTACGTGCAGGATCGCTACCAGGGTTTCGACGAGGTCGGCGCGTACGCCGCCGCCGTCGTCCTCGCATTGATCGCGGTCACGACGCTCGTGCTCATGACCGCGCTGAAGCCGAAGGAGGGGACCCGTTGATCGAGGCACGGCGCATCGTCAAGCGCTTCGGCGACTTCACGGCTCTCGACGAGGTCTCCGTCGAGGTCGACCAGGGGTCGCTGACGGCGCTGCTCGGCCCGAGCGGCAGCGGCAAGTCAACGCTGCTGCGAGTGATCGCGGGGCTCGAGCGCCCCGATGCCGGCCAGGTCTGCCTCGACGGCACGGACGTCACCGCAGTGCCGCCGCAGCAACGGGGAGTCGGGTTCGTCTTCCAGCACTACGCGGCGTTCAAGCACATGACGGTGCGCGAGAACGTCGCGTTCGGCCTGAAGATCCGCCGCCGGCCGCGTCGTGAGGTCAAGCAGCGCGTGGCGGAGCTGCTCGACCTCGTCCAGCTCTCGCGCCTCGGCGACCGCTACCCGGCGCAGCTGTCGGGGGGCCAGCGCCAGCGCATGGGCCTCGCACGCGCGCTTGCGGTCGACCCGAAGGTGCTCCTCCTCGACGAGCCGTTCGGCGCGCTCGACGCGCGCGTGCGCAAAGAGCTGCGCGTCTGGCTGCGCCGGCTGCACGACGAGACACATACGACGACGGTGATCGTCACGCACGATCAGGAGGAGGCGATGGACGTCGCCGATCGCGTCGTCGTCATGAACGGCGGCCGCATCGAGCAGATCGCACCGCCGCGCGAGCTCTACGACCATCCTGCGAACGAGTTCGTCATGTCGTTCGTCGGGCCGGTGAACCGGCTCGGCGACGCGTTCATCCGTCCCCACGACGTCGAGTTGCTGCTCGAGCCGAACGGAGCGACGCAGGAGGCGATGGTGCAGCGGCTCGTCCACCTCGGCTTCGAGGTGCGCGTCGAGCTCGTGCGCGACGACGGTGAGGTGCTGTCCGCACAGCTGACGCGCGAGCAGGTCGAGGCGCTCGAGCTACAGCCCGGCCAGATCCTCTACGTCAGGCCTACGCGCCAGACGGTCTTCGCGGACTGAGTCAGTCCTCGTCGTCCCAGTAACCGACCTCGGGGCCGGGGCGCGCAAAGATGATGCGGTCGCCGCTGACGCTCCGCGCGCCGACCTTGCCGGTGTCGAGGTACTCGACGATGTCCGGCGCCACCATCGATGACAGCATCAGCACGCGGATGGGCGAGTCGGTGCGGTTCGTGATCTGGTGCGCGCCTTCCCTGCCGCGGCGGAACGCGACGACGTCGCCCTCCTTCAGCACCTGCTCGCCCTCCGGCGTGCGGAGCGTCGGCTCGCCGCGCAGCACGATCACCCACTCCTCGTTCGCGTGGTGCGTGTGGTACGGCCAGAGCTTGTTGCCCGGCTCGACCTCCGACATGCTCGCGCCGATCAGCTCGCCGCCGATGTGGTGGCCGACGAACGCCTCCTTGATGCGCCAGCCCTCGCGGTCGCGCGGCTCGTCCCACTGGTCGTCGTAGAGATTGAAGACCTTCATCAGTGCGGCTGCCAGGCGTCGGGATTCGCGGCCAGCTCCTCGACGGAGGCGGGCAGCTCTCCGCGCGCGACGTCGGCGATCGTAACCTGCTCGAGCACGGCGCGGAGGTTCGCGCGCACAGCGATCCACACGTCGCGCAGCCGCTCGGCGGAGCCGGCGTACTCGACCTGCTCCGGGCCGACGCCGCGCACGTTCGCGATCGGCCCCTCGACCGCGCGCACGACCTCGGCGACGGTGATCTCGTCCGCCGGCCGCGCGAGCCAATAGCCGCCCTCGACGCCGCGCTGGCTGCGGACGATCCCCGCATGGCGCAGGTCGCCGAGGATGTTCTCGAGGAATTTCAGCGGGATCTCCTGCGCCTGCGCGACCCGCTCGCCTTTCACCGGCCCATCAGGGCTCGCCGCGAGCTCGATCACCGCCCGTAACGCGTAGTCCGCCTTGGCCGACACCCGCACGCCCCCATTGTGTACGGACATGTCCCGGGTCTGACCCGGGACATGTCCGTGGAGGTGTTGCGGCCCTAGCCGAAGACGGCGACGTAGAAGGCGTGGTCGGCCGGCGTGTTGGCGCTGCTTCGCGTCTGCACGAAGACGTGGCTCGTCGTGTCGAAGCCGGTCGGGCAGGTGAAGCCCTCGCCGCCGCCGCCGCACGGCCCTGCCGATGTTTCTCCGCGCGTGTCGGCGTTGTCGCCGGCGTAGCCGCCTGACGCGAGGATCAGATGGCTGTTCACAGCGCCGCCGAAGTTGAGAACGAAGTTCCCCGACGCCGGGTGCGCGGCGAGCGTGATGCCGCCTGACTGCGCGGCGATGCCGCCGTCGGCGCGGACGAGCGCCCAGCGCGCGCCTGCACCGCCCGACCCGGCCGGCCCTGCGGGCCCCGCCGGGCCTGCGGGCCCTGCCGGCC
>JBKOVW010000138.1:0-2143 GCA_046724095.1 Actinomycetota bacterium
GGTCCGCTCGAGGAGATCTCGAACGTGGTCGTCGGCCCGACGACCTTGCTGTCGGAGACCTTCACCGGTGTCCCGCCCTGCGTATTCGTCGCCTGGATCTCGGCGGTGAACCCCGGCGTGTCGGTGACGACGACGAGCTGCGACAGGTCCACTACCGTCCCGGCGTCCACGACCACGCCCACGCCCGCCTTCCCCAGCGACGGCGCATCGTTGTAGCGCTCGGTCGACCAGTACGTCGCGGGATTGCCGTCGGTGACGTTGACCGCCGCGGCCGAGTGCTCCTCCTTGTTGTCCCCGAAGGGGTCGTACGACGTCACTCCGCTGACCTGCACGCGCGTGCGCGCGTTTGCGGCCCCTCCGTTGTCGTTCGAGCCGCGGGCCGCGAGCAGTCCGATGACGATCGCCGCGATCGCAAGCAGGGCGAGCACGCCGATCGCGATCGGCCAGCGCGAGACTTGCTTGTGGCTCCGCGGTGCGCGCCGCGCGGAGGGGATCACCATGGTGGCGTCGCCCTCCGGCCCGTGGTCGAGCTCCGCGAGGCATGCCTCGAGCTCCGCTGCGAACGCGTCCATCGTCGGGAACCGTTGCTCCGGGTCCTTCTCCAGCGCGCGGTCCACGGCCGCCGCGACCCGCAGCGGCACGTCGCCGCGAACGTCGAGCAGGTTCGGCGCCGGCTCGTGCATGTGCTTCATCGCAACCGCGACGAAGGTCTCGCCTGGAAACGGCACCTCGCCGGCGAGCAGCTCGTAGAGCACGACGCCGAGCGCATAGACGTCGCTGTGCGCGTCGACGCGGCCGCCGCTCGCCTGCTCCGGCGCGATGTAGTTCGACGTCCCGAGGATGGTGCCGGTCTGCGTCATCCCGTCGACGTCGACAGTCCGGGCGATGCCGAAGTCAGTCACCTTCGCGCGTCCGTCGCCGTTCAGCAGGATGTTCTGCGGCTTGACGTCGCGATGGACGATTCCCTGCTCGTGCGCGAATCCGAGCCCGCGCGCAACCTCGAGTGCGATCTCGAGCGCGTCGCGCACGTCGAGCCTTCCTTTGCGGACGACGTGCTCTTTGAGGTTCTCCCCGTCGATGTACTCGAAGACGATGAACTGGCGGCCGTCCTCCTCGCCGCGATCGATCACCGTGACGATGTTCGGGTGCTGGAGCTGGGCGACCGAGCGTGCCTCGCGCTTGAACCGCTCGACGAAGCCCTCGTCGGCGTTGTACTGCTCGTGCAGGATCTTCAGCGCGACGTGGCGCTCGAGCAGGGCGTCGCGCGCCTTGTAGACGCTCGACATCCCGCCGTGTCCGACGAGCTCCTCGACCTCGTAACGGCCCGCGATCGTTTCTCCGACCACGGCAGAAACGCTACCCGGGTGTCGAATGCCGTATGCGCCGGAGCCGCAACCCGAGCCACAGCCCGCCGCACCAGATCGCGTAGAGCAACATAACGAGGCCGCCCACGAACCACAGCGGCACCTCGGTTGCCTCGGTGCGCTTCGCCGCGAGCGAGAAGACCCAGGCGACGGCGGCCAGCGCGCCGATTCCGACCACGACCCGCGGGCGGCCGAGGCCGAGCATGCCGAGAGCGAAGGGAAGCACCCCCGCGACTATCGCGATGACGAAGCCGGCCATCCCGGCCTCTATCGGCGGCTAGCGGGTAAGGGCTGAGTCGAGGGCGTCTTCCCAGACGCCGAGCGCTTCGTCGAGCTGGGCATCCGCGATGACCAGCGGGACGAGGACGCGGATGCAGTTCGAGTAGATCCCTGACTTGAGGAGGAGCAGCCCGCGCTCGGCTGCCGCCTCGACGACGCGGGTGGCGAGGTCAGGAGCGGGAGCCTTGGTGACGGGATCTTCGACGAGCTCCACCGCAACCATCGCGCCCAGTCCGCGGACGTCGCCGATCGCCGGCCAGCGCTGCTGCCATGCCAGCATCCGCTCGCGGATCGTGTCGCCGAGCTGCGCGGCGCGCTCGACCAGCCCGTCCTCCTCGAAGACGTCGAGCACGGCGATCGCAGCGGCCTGGGCGACTGGGTTCCCGACGTAGGTCCCGCCGATGGCAGAGTCGCCCGGCGCGTCCATGATCTCCGCGCGGCCGAGCACCCCGGAGAGCGGGAGGCCTGCCGCGATCGACTTCGCGATGCACATCAGGTCG
>JBKOVW010000009.1:0-3262 GCA_046724095.1 Actinomycetota bacterium
GACGCGGTAGGCGTAGAAGTTCGCCGGCGAGACGTACTCGGTGAGGTACAGGTAGCGCGCGTCCGGTGAGACCGCGTCGAAGTCGAAGTGGCCGTCCAGGTGGATCGTCCTCGCGATCCGCAGCCGTCTCATGTCGACGAAGAGGAAGGAGCTGTGCTTGCGCAATGTTCGCCCATACGTGACGTCGCCGAGGACGATCGTGTGGCCGTCGCGCAACAGCGCTTCCGCCGGCGCGTCGACGGCGACGGACGGGATTCCCCAGTTCCCTCTCAGGTTCATCCACCGCAGCACGCGTCCGCCGTTGCGGCTGATGACCTGCAGCGACGTCCAGCCGGGAGTCGGCACCGCCACGTAGCGGACGTCGCCGCGCGCCGCGCCGTCCCAGCCCTGCACCGCGTTCTGCGGCGGACCGCCGTCCCCCGCTGCAGGCGCCGCCGCGAGGAGGGCGCCCGCCGCCGTCAATGCCAGCACGCATCTACGCATCTCCGCCTCCTTTCGAGTGTCAACCCGACTACGGAGGCGGAGACGCGAGGAGTCCCTAAGGGTTCTTGACGGCGCTCAGGATCTTGAAGCTGTTGCGGTCGATCACGACCAGCGCGCGGCCGCGGGGCCCGCGGACGACGAGGTGGGCGGCGCGGTCGGTCCGCAAGCGGTAGTCGAAGACCCGCTGTGGCGAGCTGCGCCACGGCAGGTTGATGCAGACGGCCTCGACGCCGCGCGTGTTGAGAGCGTGGATGAACGGGCGCGCATTGCCGCCGTAGAGCGTGTACGCCCAGCCGCCGTTCCACGTGCGCGAGATCGGCATTCCCTGCATGTCCGTCGCCCATGACTTGCGGTCGGAGACGATGCGCGTCAGCAGCTTGCCCGCACGGAGGTCGTACGCGCGTACGCGGTAGAGCGTCGGGTCGTCGGTGGAGAAGTACTCGATCAGGTACACGTACCGCCCGTCCGGCGACGCGGCGTCGAACGAGAACGTGCCCGGGAGACGGATGACTCGGTTGACCTTCAGCGTCCGGAGATCGACCAGCCTGAAGATGGTCGGCCTTCGCAGCTGGCCGTCGGCCGTGTAGATCTGCCTCGCCAGCAGCAGCGCCTGCCCGCCTCGGACGAGACCCTCGACGGTGTTGTCGTACGCGACGAGCGGCAGGCCCCAGCTGCCCTTCAGCCTGAGGCTGCGGACGACGTGTCCGTCCTGGTCGGTCGCCTGCACGACAGTGGCGCCGCCGGCAGCCAGCGGCACGTAGCGCAGGTTGCCGCTCTTCAGCCCGTCGCCGCCCTGGAGGACGCCTGGGCTCGGGCCGGCGCCCGACGCACCGGTTGCCGACCAGACGACCGCCGCGACCGTCGCGGCGACGACCAGCAGGATCCGCGTTCGCATGTGAGCCTCCTCTGGGATGTCGACCGGTCTACACCGGCCGGCGGCCGCGGGTTCCGCGTCAGGCGGACTTCGTGAGCGCCGCGTGGATCTCGCGGGTCAGCTTCGCGACCTGCTCGGTCAGCTCCTTGTCCTGCCGTGTCAGATCCGTGTTGGACTGGAGCAGGGCTTGGAGCTTGTCGGTCTCGGTCTTCAGCGCGGCAACTCGCTTCTGCGCCATCCGCTCCGTGTGATCGCGGTGCTCTTCCGTCAGAACTGCCGAAGTCTTGTCACGCGCAGCTTGGCGCGTTTCCGCGAGCAGGATCAGCGGCGCCGCGTACGCGGCCTGGGTGGAGAAGGCCAGATTCAGCAGGATGAACGGGTACGGGTCCCAGTGGGCCATGACCGCGACGGAGTTGAGCGCGATCCAGATGACGACGACGACGCTCTGGCCGACGATGTACTGCGGCGTCCCGAAGAAGCGCGCGGCACGTTCGGCGTAGCGGCCGAATGCGTCTTGTCCAAAAGCGCCGTGCTGTTCCTGCACGGCGTCGAGCGTACGCCGTCAGGCGGACATTGCCGCCAGCTCGTCCTCAGTCAGATAACAGAGCGCCTGGAAGGAGCGGCGGTGAATGCGCGACGGCCCGCGCTCGCGGACGATCGCGGAGTGCCCCGGCGTGATGTAGCCGACGTGCGACGAGAAGCCGTAGTGCGGATAGAGGGCGTCCATGCGTCGCATCAGGCGGTCACGCGTCACCTTCGCGACGATCGACGCGGCCGCGATCGCGGCGCTTTTCTCGTCGCCGTCGACGACGGCGCGGTGCTCCGGTGCGGTCGGTCCGAGGCGGAAGCCGTCGACGAGGCATGCCTCCGCGGGCGGCGACAGGGCGTGCAGGATCTCGCGCATCGCGGCGAGGTTCGACTTGTGCAGGCCGTTGCGGTCGATCTGGCCGTGGGGGACCACGCGGACGACGACCTGCTCCGCACATGCGACGACGGAGTGGAAGAGCACCTCGCGGCGCTCCGGCGTCACCTGCTTCGAGTCGTTCAGGAGCGCGAGCGGGCGTACCTTGTGGTCGCGCAGGCAGCCGTAGTCGAGCAGGACGCCCGCGACGACCAGCGGACCGGCCAGGCAGCCGCGGCCGGCCTCGTCGGTGCCGGCGACCAGGCGGGCACCGAGCTTGCGGTCGAACCTCAGGAGCTTCTGGCCGGAGCTGAGCGCCACGGCCGCCGAGGTTAGCTGACTATTCGGAGGCCTCTTCGGAGGCCGCTTCGACCTCCGAGGTCTCCTGCTCGGAAACCTTGCTCGGAGCGACTTCTTCCGCCTGGGCCGTCCGCGCGCCGCGGGCGCCGTCCTGCCGCAGCTCTCGCACGCGGGCCTTCCGGCCGACCTTGCCGCGCAGGTAGTAGAGCTTGGCGCGGTTGACGTCGCCGATCGCGGCAACCTCGATCTTCTCGATCTTCGGCGAGTGCAGCGGGAACGTCCGCTCGACGCCGACGCCGAAGGACTGCTTCCGCACGGTGAACGTCTCGCGGGCCCCGGCGCCCTGGCGCTTGAGGACGATGCCCTCGAAGACCTGGATGCGGGCCCGCTGGCCCTCGATCACCTTGAAGTGGACGCGCACGGTGCCCCCCGCATTGAACTTGGGGTTATCCGCCCGCACCTGGGCGCGCTCGATCGACTCGATGACCTTGCTCATAGGAAAAGCGGCCGGGGAAGACCGCCGCGGAATGCTAGCGAAGATGGATCCGCTTGGATCCACGCTTGATGCCGGCCGCCAACGGGCTCGGCCAGGCACCCGGACGCCGGTTTCGCGCAGCGGAGTGAAGGCTCCATCGACGATGACGGCCCTCGGTAGACATGTCCTCCATGGGCACCGGCGCAGCCCGCGGCACCGAGTGCAAGTG
>JBKOVW010000352.1:0-18111 GCA_046724095.1 Actinomycetota bacterium
CCGACGCCGAGCAGCTGCTCGAGCGTCGCTTCCCGCGTGCCGTCGCCACCGAGGAGCACGAAATCCCCGTTCGCTTCTGGGCCAACAACTACTCGCGGTCGCGCACGATCGCCGTCCAACCGTGGCCGGAGATCGCCGGCAACTACCCGTCGCGCGTCGCACTCGAGCTGTCGCGCCTGTTCGCGACCGACTCCGTCGTCGCGGAGGGCGGTCGCCTCCTCCTCTGGCACGGGCCGCCGGGCCTCGGCAAGACACATGCGCTTCGCGCGCTCGGTTGGGAGTGGCACGACTGGTGCGACCTCGACTACGTCACCGATCCCGAGGCGTTCTTCGGATCCGCCGAATACATGCTCGACGTCCTCCTCGACCACCAGGACGAGGACCGCTGGCGCCTGCTCGTGCTCGAGGACACCGGCGAGCTGCTGAGCGCCGACGCGAAGGCGCGGACCGGGCAGGGGCTCTCGCGCTTCCTCAACGTTGTCGACGGGATGCTCGGACAGGGGCTGCAGCTGCTCGTGCTCGTCACGACGAACGAGGAGCTACGCCACCTGCACGGCGCCGTCGCGCGTCCGGGCCGCTGCGCAGCCGTCGTCGAGTTCGGTCCGTTCACCGTGGCGGAGGCGTCGGCGTGGCTCGAGTCGCGTGGCATCGCGGCGCCTCAGGCCGTGCCGGCGTCCCTCGCGGAGCTCTTTGCCGTGGCCGAGGGCCGCGGCGTCCGCGAGACGGCGACGACGATCGGCTTCGCCCTCTGAGTCGGCAGAATCGCCGCATGAGCATTGCCGCGGCTGTCGTCGACGTCGGCTGGGTGAACGGGCTCGCCGCCATCCGCTCGCTCGGCCGTGCGGGGATTCGCGTGCTGGCGGTCGACCATCGTCCGAGCGCGCTCGGGTTCCGCTCGAAGTACGCGGAGCGGCTCCTGTCTCCGGATCCGTCAGAGGACGAGCACCGCTTCGTCAACTTCGTCCGTGCGCTCGGCGAGGTCGTCGTCTTCCCCACGCACGACAACGTGCTCAACGCGATCGCCCGTTACGCCGACGACCTCGAGGTGCTGACGCCGTTCCCCTCCTGGGACCTGCTGGAGCGCGTGCAGAGCAAGCGCGCGCAGCTCGAGCAGGCGCAGGAGGCGGGCGTCGACGTACCGCTGAAGGACCCGGGGACGTTCCCGGTCGTCGTCAAGCCGGACCGGTCGGTCGAGTTCAAGCGCCGCTACAAGCGGCAGGCGTTTCGCTGCAACACGCAGGCGGAGCTCGACGAGGCGCTCGCGAAGAGCGAGGAGTTCGGCCCGATCGTGCAGGAGCTGGTCCCCGGCGGCGACGACGCGCTCTACAGCGTCGGCAGCTACCTGGCGCCCGACGGCCGCGCGCTGGGCGTCTTCTGCGGCCGGAAGCTGCGTCAGACGCCGCGCGGCATCGGCACCTGCCGCGTCGGAGAAGCGGTGTGGGTCCCGGAGGTCGTCGACTCCGCGCTGCAACTGCTGCGCACGTTCGGGTACCACGGCCTCTCGCAGGTCGAGTTCAAGCGCGACGCGCGCGACGGCCGCTACAAGCTGATGGAGATCAACCCGCGCCTGTGGCAGTGGCACGGCCTCGCCACGGCTTGCGGCGTCGACCTGCCTCGGATCGCGTACGCGGATCTCGTCGGTGAGAGGCCTCCCGAGGCGCACATGAACGGCAACGGGAAGCGCTGGGCGATCACGCTGCTTCCCGGCGAGTCTCCGGCGCCGCAGCGGCCGCCGTACGTCGACGCCGTCTTCGCCGTCGACGATCCGAAGCCGGCGCTCGTCCACCTTGCGCGGGTCGCTCGGAGCGTCGTCAGGTGATCCCGCCGCAGATCGAGCGCCGCGCGCGGTGGGTGCTCGACTCGATCGGCGCGACGGAGCTCGGCTTCGGCGATGACGTCCCCTACCACCCCGAGGCATGGGAGCAGGTCGAGCGCGGAGAGCTGCCCGAGGACGATCTCGCCGCCGGCTTCTTTCACCTCGCCCGCGTGGAGGAGCGCAACGGCCCGCGCGACGAGCACGGGCGCTTCCGGGCCGAATGGTCGCGGCTCGACCCGCTCGACCCGCCGCTCGAACGTCTGCGGCAACGGCTCGGGGTCGACGACCGGTCGTTCACCGTCGCGCTCACGCACGACGTCGACAACCCGTGGCGCTGGACGCGTATCGGCGTCCGGGGGTCGGCCGCGCGCCTCAAGCGAAACGTGCTCGGCGTCCGCTTCGGGCCGGCGTTCCGCGAGGCGACGGCGCTCGCCGCCGCACCGGTCCACCGAGTGCGCGGGACCGATCCGAACTGGCGGTTCGAGCAGATCCTCGCCGAGGAGCGGCGTCGCGGCGCGCACGGCTCGACGTTCTTCGTGCTGGCGGGCCATCACGATCCGCACGACGGGTCGTCGCCCGAGACCTACGACAAGCTACGGCCGCAGCTCGTCGAGACGTTGCGCGAGACAGGCGCCGAGATCGGACTGCACGGCAGTTACACGGCTGCCGACGATCCCGCGCGGCTCGGGGACGAGAAGGCGGCGCTCGAGGCGCTCGCAGGGCCTGTCGCCGGCCACCGCTACCACTACCTGCGCGCGGATCCGCACCGGAACGTCGCACAGCTGCCGTTCCGCTACGACACGACTCTCGGCTTCCCTGACGCGCTCGGCTTCCGGTCCGGGATCGCGCGTCCGTTCCACCCGTGGGACTTCGAGCGCGACGCGCCGGCGGACGTGCTCGAGATCCCGCTCGCGGCGATGGACGCGACCCTGGCCGAGGAGCGTTACCTGGGCCTGTCCGCGAAGCGCGCGGCACCGCGGCTCGACGCGCTCCTCGACTGGGCGGCGGCGAACGGCGGTGCGTTCGCGGTCCTCTGGCATCCGGACCGCTTCGACCCGCTCAGCTCCGGCGGTTGGGACCGGCTCTACTCGAGGGTGCTCGACCGCATCCAGGCGCGCGGCGGCTCGTGCGTCTCCGCCGGCGAGCTCTCGTCCCACTCGACCTGGTCGAAGTAGCGCAGCGCGCGGCGCGACGTGCGCACGCGGGCGCCCAGCAGCGCGAGCTCCTCGTGCGAGATCTCGCCGAGCGCGCTCTTGACGCCGAGGTACGGGAGATTGAGGTCGTCCTGGTAGACGATCGTCGAGATGCGCGGGTTGATCTCGATCACGTAGTCGCCGACGAGCTGGATGTTGAAGAAGTACTCGATGCCGAGCTCGGCGACGATGCGCTGCGCCACCTCGAGCAGCCAATGGTCGTTGAGCGTCTCGAAATACATCGCGAGGCCGGCGCGCATCGATTCGCGCGTCTTCGCATGCCCGAGCACGACCTGCCCGGCACGCGCGATCCCGTCGACGGTGCGCTCGCGCCCGGCGGCGAGCTCCATCACGAGCAGGTCGGGGCCGCCTTCCTGCGGGAGCAGCTCGAGCACGTCCTCGATCCGCATTGCGAGGTTCCCCGGGCGTTCCTCGAAGAGTTGCTTCGCGCGGTCGACGCTCGCGTCGAGCACGCGGAAGCCGCGCGAGCCGGAGCTGAAGACAGGCTTGAAGCACACGGGCCGCTCCGGATAGCCGAGCTCCTGCGCGGCGACCGCGAGCGCACGCGCGCCCGCGACCTTGCGCCATGCCGGAGCCCGCAGGCCGAGCCGCTCGAGCAGCGCGTACGTCGCGGCCTTGTCGTTCGCGGCGCGGATCGCCTCGGGCGGCGAGACCAGCACGGTCGTCGCCATGAAGCGCTCGCGGGCCTCGGCGAGCGCGAGCAGGTCGAACGACGACTGCGGCAAGACGAGGTCGACGTTCTCGCGCCGGACGACGTCGAGCACCGCGTCGATGAAGGCGGGGTCGCTGCCGGGGGGAACGACGTAGAAGCGGGCGCAGAAGTGGCGTCCGACGGCCTGCGGCGACATGTCCACCCCGACGACGCGCACGCCGCGCTCGCCGTTCGTGCGCAGCGCGCGGAGGAGCGCCGCGGTGCCGGGCGCCCCCGACGCCGTGACGAGGACCGTGATGTCGCGCATCAGCCGCGCGATGCTACTGAGGCGCTCGCTTGCGACGCCGACCTAAGGGCGCGTCGGGTTCCCCGACGCGCCCGGCTCGAAGCCCGGGGTCGATCCCGGTGTGGACCAGCTCGAGGAACGGTTCGACATCGAACCGGAGGCCGAGCGACGTTCCGAGCGCGATCCCGTTCGCGACGACGTTCATGAAGTGGATGAGCGTTTCGAGTGACACGTCGGCGCGTATCTCCCCGTTCCGCTGCCACGACTCGAAGAGGGCCAACGACTGCTCCGCCTCCTCGGGCGCCGCGACCTTGAGGTCTTCCATCAGCTCCGGGTTCGTCCGCAGGCGGTGCGCGAGCTCGAAGTAGACGCCGAGCCACTCCGGGCTCTCCTCCGTCAGGAGGCGCAGCAGCCCGTCCAGTCCCTCGCTCTCGAGCGTGTCGTAGAAGCGATGCCGGTCGCGCCGGACGAGCGCGAGGAAGAGTGACCACTTGTCGGGGTAGTAGTTGAAGATCGCGCCGCGCGAGAGGCCGATCTCCTGCTCGAGGCGGGCGACGGTGGCGCCGTGGTAGCCGTGCTGCGCAAACGCTCGGCGTGCGCCGTCGAGGATCTGCTCGCGACGCGCCTCCAGGTGGGCTTCGGAGACCTTCGGCACGCTCTCACTTTACAAACCGTACGTACGTATTATTATCTGCGGGTGTCGATGCTGAGGAACCGCTCGCTCGCGGCGATCCTCGTCGCCGAACTGGTCTCGCTGACGGGCTCGGCCATGACCTACGTGGCGCTGCCGTGGTTCGTGCTGATCGCGACCGGCTCGACCGCGCGGATGGGCTGGGTGCTCGCCGCTGAGCTCCTCCCCGTCGGCCTGCTGGGGATCCCGTCCGGCTCGGTGATCGCACGGCTCGGTGCGAAGCGGACGATGAACGTCGCGGACGCGGCGCGCGTGCCGATCATGGCGGCGATCCCCGTCCTGCACTGGACCGGGCACCTCACCTTCGGCGTGCTGCTCGCGTGCGCCTTCTTGCTCGGCTGCTTCATGGCGCCGTACTACTCGTCGTCGCGCCTGATCCTGCCGGAGGTCGTCGGCGAGGACGAGCAGCTCGTCGCGCAGGGGTCGGCGTTCGTCCAGGCCGCGAACCAGCTGACGCAGCTGGGCGGCCCGATCCTGGCGGGAATTCTGATCGCGTGGCTGAGCGCGCCGGCGGTGCTGCTGATCGACGCCGCGACGTACGCGTTCTCGTTCGTCGTCATCCTCGTGTTCGTGCGGGCGGGGAAGCGCGTCGCCGGCGACGAGTCCTCGCGGGGGGTGTTTGCCGGCCTGCGCTACGTCCTGCACGACAAGCTGCTCGGGCCGATGATGGCCGCGGCGGCGTTCATCAATTTCGTCGCGCAGGGCCTGATCGCGATGCTGCCGGTACTGGCCGTGCGCCGGTTCGACGCCGATCCGAAGATCGTCGGCTTCTTCTTCGCCGCGTTCGGCGCGGGCGCGCTCGGCGGGAGCATTCTCGCGTCGCAGATCGTGCGGAAGGTGCCGCTGCTCCGGATCGCAGCCGCAGGCATCCTCGGGATGGCGGTGCCGCTCTGGCTGCTTGCGCTCGACCTGCCGTGGCCGCTGGTGCTCGTCGTCCTCGCAGCCTTCGGGTTCTGCACGCCGCTCGTCAACGCGCCGGTGCTGGGGATCCTCACCGTGCGGCCGCCGGAGGCGCTCCGCCCGAAGGTGATCACCGCCGTGATGACGATCGCCGTGGTGATCGGCCCGCTCGGCTTTCTCGCCGTCGGCCAGGCGCTCCAGTACGTCGGCATGCCTGTCGTGTTCCTTGCCATCGCCGCGGCATTCACCGTCGGCGCAATCGCGTTTGCGGCCGCGCTACGCCGCGGGGAAGAGGAAGGCGACGCGGTTCCAGCGCTCGATCTCGCAGCCGTTCCGGCGGTTGAAGGTCGCCCGGATTAGGCGGCGACGAAAGGCGCCCATCACGACCGCCTCCTGCGGCCCGCCGTAGATCTGCGTGCAGGCCGTGCTCTGCGGCGTCGGGGCGAAGGGCGCTTTGAGCCGCGCGAGCTGCCGGCACGCGGCCGCGCGGTGGGGCAGCGTGCCGCCGGCGGGCGCGCAGGTGAGCGTGAAGCTCCGCTTGGGCACGTGCCCTTGCCCGTTCGGCCAGTACGTGACGTGCAGCGAGGTCGAAGCCAGCAGGATCGCGGCGAGGACGCTCACCGACCCAGGACAGGCAGCAATCTCCGCAGTCGCTTCCGCTCGGCCGGGAGGTAGAAGCCGAGCAGCGCGAGCAGCAGCGGATAGGCGGCCGTCAGCGCCAGCGCGACGCCGAGGGGAGCGTCGACGACCTTGCCGAGGACCGTCAGCGCGACGGCTGCGCCCGCGACGGTCGCGACTCGCCGCCACTGGTACGCGACGGGGAAGACGGCGTGTGCGCGCCAGGCCATCAAGGCGAAGAGCAGCACGTACGAGACGAGCGTCGCGATCGCGGCGCCCATGCGCCCGTAGGGAGGGATGAGCGCGAGGTTGAGCACGATGTTGAGCGCGGCCGCTATGCCCGTGACGATCCAGTTCGTGCGTGTGCGCCGGGCGCGGCCGGTCCCGATCTGGACGACGACGTAGCCGGCGAACGCTGCCACGCCGAACGCGAGCGGGGCGACCACGTTCGCCGCCGGATAGAACGGCCTCGTCGTGATCAGCCTCAGGATCCACGGTGCGAGCAGGCCGAGGCCGAGTGAAAGCCAGCAGCAGATGAAGACGACGTAGGTCAGGACGAAGCTGTACGTCCGGCTCGCCTCCCGGTCGTCCTCGATCGAGTACGCGAACGCGGGCCACGCCAGCCGGAACGCGGTCAGCAGCAGGACGATCGCCGACGCGATGCGGACGCCGATCGAATAGAGGCCGACCTCGTGCGGGTCGGCGAGCTTGATCAGGAAGAAGCGGTCGGCGAAGTTCGTGAGCCAGAGGGCGACGGCGGAGGGGACGAGCGGGAGGCCGAAGCGGTTCATCGCCCGGTAGAGCGGGCGGTCGAACTGCAGCCCGAGCGCGTGCCGGCTGTAGAGCAGCAGCGCGACGTAGACGGCGAGCGTTCCCGTGAAGTTCCCGACGAGGACGCCGAGCGGCCCCTGGTCGAAGACGACGACGAGCAGGACGGTTGCGGCGATGGTGATCCCCACGTTCGCGAGCGTCGCGGCGACGTACGCGGTCGAGCGCTGCTCGACCCGGAACAGCGAGGTCATCTGGTCGTAGTTCATCGCCGCCCAGAGGCCGATGAACGACGCGATCACCAGGTCGGCGTGATGCTGCGTGTGGAAGAGCACCCAGGAGATCTGGGGTGAGAGCGCGACGCCGAGCCCGAGCGTGAGCGTCGACGCGGCCATCACGTACCAGAACGCGGTGCGCACGACGAGCAGCCGGCGCGCGCGCTCCGTGGAGTCGAAGTAGAAGCGGAAGAAGGCGCTCTTCATCGCCTGCGCGACGAGCGCCGTCAGGACGGCGGACAGCGCGACGAGCGTCTCGATCAGGCCGTAGTCGCTCGGCGACAGGTAGCGCGTGTACAGCGGCAGCAGGAGCACGCCGAGGATCCGCGCGACGATCGAGCCGAGCCCGTAGATCGCCGAGTGGCGGAAGAGCTCCTTCAGCCGGTCGAGCATCTGCGCCTCAGTATGGCCGGGACTGTCCCCCGGACAAGTCCGCAGAGCGGACATGTCCGGGGGACAGTCCCAAGACGCGTCTCAAAGAAGCGTGCGGTAGAGGTCGATGAACCGGTCGGCGACCTTGTCGAGGTCGTGGATCTGCTCCACGTACGCGCGGCTCTGCTCACCCAGCCGCTTGCGCAGCTCGAACGACTCCACGAGCGGGCGGAGCTTCTCCACGAGGTCGTCCTTCGTCGCCGGGACGATCGGCACCTTCACGCCGAACGCCTCCTCCGTCTGACGGACGGCGTCGGGATCGAGATTCGTGACGACCGGCTTCCCGTAGGCCATCGACTCGATCGCGAAGACGCCGTGCCAGAGGTAGTGCACCTGGTCGACGACGATGTCCGCGCGCTTGAACCGCTCGACGGCCTCGTCGTGCGGGACGCCGTGCACGACGTCGAGGTCGACGGGCAGCTGCTCGCAGGCGTCGACGACGAACTGCGTCCCCTTCTTCTCGAGGTTCGAGGGCGCGTGCACGACGAGCGGCCGCTCACGCTCAACCGGCGGCACCGGTTCGTACAGCCGCAGGTCGAGCCCCGGCGGGACGACCGCCGTCGCGTCCGGCACCCAGCGGGTCGCCGCGTACGAGCCGACGATCGTCGCGTCGAACTTCTTGCGGTACTCGAGCTGCTCGAGCGGCTTCCAGCGGATGTCGTCGCCGAGGAAGTGCATCACCGACTTCCTCCGCGCCGCCTTGAGGATCGGCATGTTCAGCGACTTCGGGACGAGCGTTTTGCCGAAGTAGAAGTGGAAGAGGTCGGTCTGCGGCAGGTACTTCGCGAGCGCGCGCCACTGAACGACCTGCTGGCGGAGCAACCCCTGGCGTGGCAGCTCGAGGTCGATGTCGTACTCGTCGGGCCGCCACTTCTGCGGCCAGAAGACGAGCAGGCGTGCGTTCACGCCCTTGCGCCGCAACGCGTTGACGTGAGCCCAGCCCGTGCCGGCGAGGTTCACGGGCAGGTGCAAGATGCGCGCGTCGTGGACGTCCACGCGGGCAACGATATGGTGCGCGGCTTGAAACGAACGCTGTATCGGGCGGCGCGCAGCGTGCGGCACCCCCGGCGCCTGGTCGAGGCGCGCAGGATCAGGGCC
The DNA here is from genome assembly GCA_046724095.1 of Actinomycetota bacterium. Taxonomy (GTDB): domain Bacteria; phylum Actinomycetota; class Thermoleophilia; order Gaiellales; family Gaiellaceae; genus 3-1-20CM-4-69-9. The sequence continues at coordinate 8,751 of JBKOVW010000352.1, forward strand.
GAGGTCGCCGGCTTCCTCGGCGGCGACGCCGTGCTCCGCGGCTACGAGCGCGAGGTGCGTGAGAGCGGCCTGCGCGAGCACCTGCTCGAGAAGGGCCGCGAGCACCAAGCGGCGGTCGGCGGTAGCGGTCACTCCCTCGGCGCGATCGGCTACGCCGAGGGGGCCTACCTCTATGCAGTCATGCGCCACGTGCGGCCGCGCGTGGCGGTCGAGACCGGCGTCGCGAACGGCTTCTCGACCGCGTTCTCGCTGCTGGCCCTCGATCGCAACGGGGACGGCGAGCTGTACTCGGTCGACCTGCCGCGCGAGGTGGGCCGTGCGTACGAGCCCGGCACGTTCTACGAGGGCGAGGGCAAGGCCGGCATTCCCGCCGGGTCGGAACCCGGCTGGCTGATCCCGTCCGCGCTCAAAGAGCGGTGGACGTTGATCCTCGGCCGCACGCAGGAAGAGCTGCCGCCGCTGCTCGAGCGGGTCGGGGCGGTCGACTCCTTCATGCACGACAGCGAGCACTCGTTCGACTGCATGTGGTTCGAGTTCAACCAGGCGTGGCCGCATCTGCGAGACGGCGGCGTGCTGCTCTCGGACGACGTGAACTCGACGGAGGCGTTTCCCCGCTTCGCGCGCGAGCAGGGGCGGAAGCCGGTCCGCCTGGCGCGCGGGATGGCCCTCCTGCAGAAGTGACTTGACAAGTTAGTAAGTACTAGCTAATAATCACGCCCATGGCAGTCAGCGAGCGCAAGTCAGCCGCCGAGCGCCGGGACGACATCCTCGAGGCAGCGCTGCACGAGTTCGCAGCGCATGGGCTCGACGGCGGCTCGACCGACGCGATCGCGAAGGCGGCCGGCATCTCCCAGCCGTACGTCTTCCGGCTGTTCGGGACGAAGAAGCAGCTCTTCATGGCGACCGTCGAGCGCTGCCTGCGGGGGACGCTCGAGATGTTCCACACCGCCTCCGCCGGTCTCACCGGCGAGGACGCGCTGAACGCGATCGGTGAGGCGTACACGGACCGGGTCGCAACCGATCCCGTCTACCTGCACGCGCAGATGCAGTCGTACGCGGCCTGCGACGACCCGGAGATCCGCGAGGTCGTGCGCCGAGGCTACGGCGATCTCGTCGAGTACGCGCACCGCGTCTCAGGCGTGCCGAGCGAGCGGATCGCCCACTTCTTCGCGAAGGGGATGCTCTTGAACGTGATCGCGTCGATGGATCTGCTCGAGGCGGAGGAGGGCTGGGCGCAGCTGCTCATCGAGGGCTGCAAGCGCGACGCCTGATTTTTTTCGGACGGAAGTAAGTGACTACTCACAAAGAGATGCCGGTTAACCGTACTACGACAGACCAGGACACCGGATTCGCAAGGCGGCGGCGAGGCCGCACCATCGAAGCAGGGACTCCAAGGAGGATTTTGATGTCAGCCAAGCAACGCACCATCTGGACGTTCGCGATCACCTCCGCGGCTGTCTTCATGGCGACGCTCGACAACCTCGTCGTCACGACGGCGCTGCCGGTGATCCGCAAGGACCTGCACGCGTCGATCGAAAGCCTCGAGTGGACCGTCAACGCGTACACGCTCACCTTCGCCGTGCTCCTGCTCACCGGCGCCGCGCTCGGCGACCGCTTCGGGAGGCGGCGCATGCTCGCGGTCGGTCTCTTCATCTTCACGGCGTCGTCTGCCGCTGCGGCACTCGCCCCGACGGCCGGCGCGCTCATCGCGGCACGCGCCGCGCAGGGCGTCGGCGGCGCGATCGTGACGCCGCTGACCCTGACCATCCTGAGCGCCGGCGTGCCCGCGAACAGGCGCGGTGCGTTCATCGGCGCGTGGAGCGGCATCGCGGGGCTCGCCGTCGCGTTCGGGCCGCTCGTCGGCGGCGCCGTCGTCAGCGGCATCTCGTGGCACTGGATCTTCTGGCTGAACGTGCCGATCGGCGTTGCGCTCATCCCGTTGGCGCGGCTGCGGCTGAACGAGTCGTACGGCCCCTCGAACAAGCTCGACCTCCCCGGCGTGGCGCTGGCGAGCGGCGGTCTGTTCGGCATCGTCTGGGGCCTCGTGCGCGGCAACTCCGTGGGCTGGTCGTCGCCGCAGATCGTCGGCGCCCTGGCCCTGGGCGCGGTCGTGCTCGCGCTGTTCGTCCTGTGGGAGCTGCGCGCGAAGGCGCCGATGCTGCCGATGCGCTTCTTCCGTAACCGCGTGTTCACGCTCGCCAACGTGGCGTCGCTGCTGATGTTCTTCGGGATGTTCGGCTCGATCTTCCTGCTGAGCCAGTTCTTCCAGACGGTGCAGGGCTACTCGCCGATCGGCTCCGGGCTGCGGATCCTGCCCTGGACGCTGATGCCGATGTTCGTCGCGCCTGTGGCGGGCGCCCTCTCCGACCGCATCGGCGGGGCGCGCCTGATGGGCGTTGGTCTGACGCTGCAGGCGGCAGGCCTCGCGTCGATCGCGGCGCTGTCGACCCCGACGACGTCGTACGGGCAGCTCGTCGCGCCGTTCATGGTGTCGGGCATCGGGATGGCGATGTTCTGGGCCCCGGTCGCGAACGTCGTCCTCGCCGCCGTGCGCAAGGAGGAGGAGGGCCAGGCCTCCGGCGCCCAGAACGCGATCCGCGAGCTGGGCGGCGTCTTCGGCGTCGCGGTGCTCGCGTCGGTCTGGTCGCACTACGGCAGCTACTCCAGCGGCACGTCGTTCGTCGACGGGATGACGCCGGCGATCTGGGTCGGCGCGATCATCGTCGCGCTCGGCGCCGTCGCCGCCTTCGCGATCCCGCGCCGGCCACGGGCGCAGGAAGTCCCCGCGCCGGCCTTCGCAGAAGCCGCTTAGGTCGTGCGCTGATCGAAGGTTCAGACCGCAACGACCCAAGCATTCGGGTTGATACGGCCACCCGGGCAGAAGCCCGGGTGGCCTCTCTGCGGCGCCGGCGAGCCGGCGCCTAGGACTTGTCCCAGCCGGGTGGCAGGTCCGGGACCTGCCACCCGGCTTCGGGCTGCCAGTGCTCCCAGCCGGTCGGCAGCGGCGGATCCGCGATCAGACGCTCGGCCTTCGCGCGAATCTCAGCCTCGCGGTCGCGTGAGATGAACCCGCGCCGCACGGCTTCCTCGAGCTCGTCCTCGTCCAGCAGCTCGGGCTCGCCGCCGAACGGGACCCAGACGTCCAGCAGCTCGTCCTCGTAGTCGAACCCGAGCGCAGTCTGCTGCTGCGGCTGCTCGAGGTTGACGTACCACCCGTCCGCGAAGAGAAAGACCGAAAATGCGTCCCCGGCCCGCGTCACGCGCAGCTGGGGGCGGCGCAGCACCCGGTGCTCGTACGCCCAGTCGTCGAACAGGTCCGTGCCGATGACGTAAGGCGTTCCGGGCGGCAACCACACAACGCCGTCGCCGACCACGAGCGCGGGGAACGCGTTCCAGACGCGACCTCGGAAGAGCTGCCGGAGGAGGACCGGTTCGTACGTGCGCCGAGGCTACTGGCGCGCGCCGACGACCTGCTGCACGACGTGGTGATTGCGCCCCACGAGCTTCGCTGCGTAGAGGCGGTCGTCGGCCTTGCGGAACAGCTCCAGCGGGCTGAGGCCGTCGTGGTCGAGCGCCGCCCAGCCGAACGTCATGCGCAGCTCCTGCGCCGCCAGCCGGTCGCGCAAGCTTCGGCAGAGATCCGCCGCGTCGGCCGCCGTCCCGGCCGTGAGGACGGCGAACTCGTCGCCGCCGACCCGCGCGAGCTCGTCGTCCGCCCCGAGGGCGCTCGCCAGCGCGTCGGCGAGACGGCGGAGCTCGTTGTTGCCCGCCGTGTGCCCGTGCGTGTCGTTGACCGCCTTGAGGTTGTCCATGTCGCCGAGCAGGAGGACGAAGGGCGCGCCGGCGTGGCAGCGCCGCGCAAGCGCCTCGTCGAAGACGCGCGTGTTGAGGATGCCCGTCAGGAAGTCGCGGTCGGCGAGAGCCTGTAGCTGCTCGACGTGCCGCCGGTGCTCGTGCGCGAACCAGCCGACGAGCGCACCGCAAGACGTGAACGTGATGAACCGGATGCCGGTGGCGTAGGTGAAGGCATCCGCCGTAGGCATGCGCGGCGCCACGACGATCGCGAGCGCGTAGAGCGCCGCCGCGAAGACGCCGCCGGCGAAGCCGACCCGCGTTCCGTAGCCGAGCGCGAGCAGCGCAACCGGGATGTAGAAGAAGTGGCCGAGCCCGAGCCCGGGCACCTCGAAGAGGACGAAGCAGGAGAAGATGCAGGCGTAGCAGGCGATCGCGATCGCCAGGAAGATGCGTCGATGAGCGGTGGCCGCAGGCACCGCGCTCACGATCGTCGGCGGGAGCGCGCCGCGCCTCCCTCTTTGGAGTGATCGGGAGCTAGGGTTCAGCGCATGTCCGACACCGAAGTGCGGGCAGAGCCCGCCGTCGCGGACGCGGAGCTGCCGGCGCCGGACGTCTCCGTCGTCGTCACCGTCTACAACGAGGCCGGCTGCATCGAGGAGCTCTATCGGCGAACGCTCGCCGCCGTCGAGCCCGGTCCGCGCACCTTCGAGCTGATCTTCGTCGACGACGGCTCGACCGACGGCACGTTCGCGATGCTCGAGCGCCTCCACCGGGCCGACCCGCGCGTGCGTGCCGTGCGGTTCAAGCGCAACTTCGGCCAGCATCCGGCGATGCACGCCGGGCTGTCGCGTGCTCGCGGCGACATCGTCGTGACGATGGACGGCGACCTGCAGAACGCGCCGGAGGACATCCCGCGGCTCGTCGAGGCGGTCGAGGCGGGCAACGACGTCGCGAGCGGCCGCCGCAGCGCGCGCAAGGACCCGCTCGGCCGCGCGCTTCCGTCACGCGTGATCAACGGGATGCTGCGCCGTTTCACCGGTGTCGCGATCTCGGACTTCGGCTGCGCGTTCAATGCGTACCGCCGCAGCGCGGTCGAGCCGATGCTCGGCGCGATCGGCAAGCAGAAGTTCACGAAGGCGCTCGTGCTCTCCGGCGGCGCAAGCGTCGTCGAGGTCGACGTCGCGCATGCGCCGCGCTCGGGCCCGTCGCGCTACTCGCCGTTGCGCCTGACGCGCATGGCGCTGCACGTTCTCGCCGGCTTCTGGCCGCAGCCGATCCAGTGGATCGGCGTCGCCCTCGGCGTCGTCTGCTCGCTCCTCGCGCTTGCGCTCGGGGCCTACGGCGTCGTCTACTGGGTCGACAAGGCGAACTTCCCCGGGCCGCTTTTCGGCGGCGTCGCCGTCCTGTTCGTGCTCGGGATCCAGGGCTTCATCCTGGCCCTCATCGGCGAGTACCTAGGCCGCATTCAGCGCGACGTCGAGGGTAGGCCGCTGTACACGATCGACAGAGAGCTCTGAGGTCAGCGCCGGGCCCGTCTCGACCCTCGCCCTCATAGCGGCCGGAAGTTAGTGCAGGCGCAGCCGCACTAACTGGAGGCGGACCCACGCGGTTGGCGACGGCTTGCCGCCGCCGACCGCGGACGGCGACCTTCGCCGACGAGCCAGGAGCGTGCGGGCTTCGCCCGCGCGCGTTTTCCGCGAAGCGGCCTACCTAGTCACTTGTCGAAAGCGAAGCTTTCGGGAAGTCAGGCGCGGCGGCGATGATGGCTTCTTTTAGCTGATCGTGCAGCGCGCCCTTTCTTAGGAGGGCTACGGCGCCCGCTTCCTTCGCCTGCAGTTCGATCTGCGGCTCGTCGAGGCCCGTGACGAGGATCACGCTCGTCGCCGGGCTGCGCTTCTTCAGGCGCTTCGCGGTCTCGATGCCGTCCACTTCCGGCATGCGCACGTCGATCACCGCGACCTCCGCGTTGCCGTCGACCGCCAGGTCGATCGCCGTCGGGCCGTCACTTGCCGTCCCGATCACGTCGAGGCGCTCGTCGTGCCCGAGCAGCAGAGCCAGCGCGTCCACGAAGAGACGGTGATCGTCCACGATCACGACGCGAACTGGGCTCTGCGTGAAGTCCCTGGCCAAAGGCACCGACCCCCCCGGAGTCTAGGTGCAGGTTCCCGGCGGCGCTTCCGATCCAAACACGTAACCTGCTGCGGCAGATGATTCAGTCGTTTGTCGATTTGCTCCTTGCCGCACGATCCGTCGGTTCAGACGGACGCATGGGCAGAGCCCGTGCGTCCTGAGGACGGCATCGCAAGCGATGCCTAAGCGCGTGCTCGTCACCGGCGGCGCGGGCTTCATCCCGTCGAACTTCATCCACCACCTCCTGGCGAAGACGCCGTACGAGGTGGTGTCGCTCGACGCGCTCACCTACGCCGGCAACCTCGACAACCTGAGCGGCGCGATGTCGCACGAACGGCTCTCCTTCGTGCACGGCGACATCCGCGATGCCGAGCTCGTCCGGGACGTCGTCGCCGAGGTCGATGTGATCGTCAACGCAGCAGCCGAGTCGCACGTGGAGAAGTCGATCGACGAGGGCGCGCGCGAGTTCGTGACGACGAACGTCGAGGGCACGCAGATCCTGCTCGACGCCATCCGCGAGGCCCCGGTCGAGCGTTTCATCCTCTTCTCGTCGAGCGAGGTCTACGGCACCGCCGACTACGCGCCGATGGACGAAGAGCATCCGCTGAAGCCGCGCAGCCCGTATGCAGCGACGAAGGCGGGAGCCGACCGCCTGGCGTACGCGTACTACGTGACGTACGGCCTCCCGATCGTGATCGTGCGCCCGTTCAACAACTACGGGCCGCGCCAGCATCCCGAGAAGGTGATCCCGAGGTTCATCACCCAGGCGTTGCAGGACGAGCAGCTGACGATCCACGGCGACGGGCATGCGAGCCGCGACTGGCTCTACGTCGACGACGACGCCGAGGCGATCGAGGCCGTCATCGACGCGCCGCTCGAGAACATCGCGGGCGAGGTGCTGAACGTGGCGACCGGCATCGACATCTCCGTCAACGACATCGCCGACGCGGTGCTCGACGCGCTCGGCAAGCCACGCGAGCTGCGCGCCCACGTGACGGAGCGTCCGGGGCAGGTCGACCGGCACATCGGCTCGACGGACAAGATGGAACGCCTGACCGGCTGGCGGGCGCGCACGTCCTTCGAGGAAGGCCTCTCGCGCACCATCGCGTGGTACCGCGAGAATGAGGTGTGGTGGCGGGGGATCCTCCAGAGCGAGACCAGGGCAAGCGTCTCCTCGTCCTAGGCGCCGGACCCGCGCAGCTCGGCCTTCTCGCGGCGGCGCGGGCGCGCGAGCTGCACGTGATCGCGCTCGACCGCGAGCCGTCCGCGCCCGGTTTTCGCTACGCCGACCGGCGCGCGATCGTCTCCACCGAGGACGAGTCGGGCATCGAGCGGCTCGCCGGGGCCGAGCGGGTCGACGGCCTGATCGCGCCGGGGATCGACTGGCCCGTCGCCATCGCAGCGCGGGTCGCCGAGCGCCTGGCCCTGCCGCACCCGATCTCGCCCGAGACGGCGATGCTCTCGACGTCGAAGCTGCGCCAGCGCGACCGCTTCGCGGAGGCGGGTGTGCCGCAGCCCGAGTACGTCGTGTGCTCCGGCGCCGCAGAGGCAGCCGCAGCTGCGCAGCGCATCGGCTTTCCCTGCGTCGTGAAGGCGCCGGACCGCCAGGGCCAGCGCGGGCTGACGCTCGTCGGATCTGCCGACGAGGTCGAGGCAGCGGTGCGGATCGCGCTCGACGCGTCGCGGAGCGCCACCCTGCTCGTCGAGGAGCTCGTCCCAGGCCGTGAGGTGACCGTGAACGCCTTTTCCGTCGGCGGCCACTTCTACCCGCTCACCGTCACCGACCGCCTGACCGCTTCCCTGCCCGCCTTCGGCGTTGCCTTGACGCACGTGTGGCCGAGCGAGCTCGAGCCGGCACAGATCGGCGCGGCGGTCGAGGCGGCCTCCGCGGCGGCCCGGGCCGTCGGCATCGAGGATGGCCCGAGCTACACGCAGGTTCTCGTCGCGCCGGACGGCCCGCGCGTCGGCGAGCTGGCGGCGCGCCTCGGCGGCGGTCACGACGCGGAGCTCTGCCGGGTCGCGCTCGGCGTCGACCTGAACGGCGCCGCCCTCGCGGCCGCGCTCGGCGAGGAGATCCCGGAGACCGCCTTGTCGCCCGTCGCCAAGGTCGGCGGTGCGTGCGTCCGCTTCCTCGTGGCGCCGCCGGGCGAGCTCCGCGACGTCACGGGCGTCGAGGAGGCGTTTGCGCTCGAGGGGATCCGCGGGATCCGCATCTACCGGCGACCGGGGCACCGCTTCGGCGAGCTGCGCCGCGGGGCCGACCGGGCCGGCGCCGTGCTGGCCGTGGGCGACAGCCGCGATGAGGCGCTCGAACACGCGGCGAGAGCGGAGGCCATGATTCGCTTCGAGGTCGATGTCGAAGCTCTCGTCTAAGCGCGAAACGATGCTGGGGTTCCAGCCGCCGGCGATCGGCGACGAGGAGATCGTCGCGGTCACCGAGACCCTACGCTCCGGCTGGCTGACGAGCGGCCCGCGTGCCGCGCGGCTCGAGGAGCGGATGCGCGAGTTCCTGGAGGCGGAGCACGTGCTCGCGCTCGCGTCTGGCACCGCGGCACTCCACCTGTCGCTCGTCGCGCTTGGCGTCGGCCCGGGCGACGAGGTGATCACGACGCCGATCACGTGGCCCGCGACCGCGAACGTGATCGTCCACACCGGGGCGACGCCTGTCTTCGTCGACGTTCGGGACGACGACCTCAACATCGATCCGGCGCGCGCCGCGGAAGCGGTGACGGAGCGGACGAAGGTAATCCTCCCCGTCGACCTCGCCGGCCAGCCGGCCGACCTCGACCCGCTCATGGCGCTCGGGCTGCCGGTGATCGAGGACGCGGCCCACGCGGCCGAAAGCTTCTATCGCGGCCGCAAGGTCGGGTCGATCGCCGACGCGACGTGCTTCTCGCTCTACGCGACGAAGAACATCGCCGCGGGCGAGGGCGGCCTGATCGCCACCAACCGCGGCGACGTCGCACAGGCCGTGCAGGACCTGCGCCAGATGCGGCGCGGCGACGGCTCGATCTACGACATCCCGGTGCCCGGCTACAAGGCGAACCTCTCGGACGTGCTTGCGGCGATCGCGCTCTGCCAGCTCGACAAGGTCGAGAAGCACCGGGAGATCCGTCAGCGGCAGTTCGCGCTCTACGACGAGGGGCTCGCGGGGCTCGACGGCATCACGGCGCTCGTCCGCGACGAGCGCGACGTCCACGCGCTGCACCTCTACATCGTGCGCATGGATCCGGAGCGCGCCGGCGCGACGCGCGACGACTACCAGCGTGCGCTGCGCGAGGAAAACATCGCGACCTCGATCCACTTCCTGCCCGTGCACCGGCTGACGTACTACCGCGAGCGTTTCCCGAAGCAGCCGCCGCTTCCGATCGCGGAGCGGGCGGGCGACGAGATCATGTCGCTGCCGCTCTCGCCGGCGCACTCGGACGAGGACATC